>NZ_LGCW01000314.1:0-39418 GCF_001279365.1 Streptomyces sp. NRRL F-5755
CCCATTGCCTCGGCGCGTTCGGTCAGGCCGGCCAGGCCGAAGCCGCCGCCGCGGGCCTGTTCGGTCAGGCGGGCGGGGTGTTTGCCGTCGTCAGCGACGGGGCGCGCGGGGCAGGTGCCCGGGAACCGTACAGCGCGTATCACTCACCCGCCCTCCCCCACCGGCAACACCGCCCGCACCTCCCACCCGCCCTCCGGCGCAGGGCCCGCGGTCAGCTGGCCGCCCATTGCCTCGGCGCGTTCGGTCAGGCCGGCCAGGCCGAAGCCGCCGCCGCGGGCCTGTTCGGTCAGGCGGGCGGGGTGTTTGCCGTCGTCGGTGATGCGGAGTTCGAGGCCGTCGGGTGTGGCGCGGATGCCGACGCGTACGGCGGTGGCGTCCGCGGCGTGCTTGCGGATGTTGGTGAGGGCTTCGCGGACGATGCGGAAGACGGCTGCCGCGACCTCGGCGGGGACCCCCTCGTCGCGGCCCTTTTTGATGTGCAGGGCGACCGGCGGGCCGGTGCGCGTGTAGGTCTCGGCGAGGGTGCGTACCTCGGCGAGTCCGGCGAGCGGCCGGTTGCGGGCGGCGCCCTCGCGCAGCACCCGCACGAGGCGGCGCATCGCGCTCAGCGCCTCGCCGCCGGAGCTCTCGATCCGTTCGAAGGCGGCGTCGGCCTGCGGGCCGCTGAGCGCGGTGAAGCGGGCGGCGCGGGCCTGGACGACGATGCCGGTGACGTGGTGGGCCACCAAGTCGTGGAGTTCGCGGGCGAGTTCCAGGCGTTCGGCGGAGCGTACGGCGGCCAGGTCCCGCGTGCGTTGGGCGTCCTGCCAGCGCAGGATCATCGAATACGCGCTGACGACGACGGTGAGTACGCCGTAGACGACGGTCCACGGGCCCAGCCGGATGTCGCGCATCGGGGCGAGGACGCAGGCCAGGCCGAGCATGGGGCCGAGGACGGCGGCGGTGCGGCCGGGGGCGCGGTGCACCACGCCGGTGAGCAGGACCAGCAGGGCGATACCTTCACCCAGGCCCCACACCTCCAGGGCGTGCTGTCCGGCGATCAGGATGACCGAGCCGGCCAGGGAGACGGAGGCGGCGGTCCAGGCGCGGACCTTCAGGGGGACGCGCGCGTACGGCACGGCGCACAGGCAGACGACGACGGCGGTGGCGACGACCGTCGCGTGCGGGCGGGTGGGCTGGCGGGCGAGTGCGACGGTCTCGAAGCCGACGAGGAAGAGCAGCACCGCGGCCAGGGCGACCTTGGCGGCGGTGGCCTTGCGCGGGTGGGCGCGTGCCCACCCGGACATCGGGCTCACGGCCCGCCCGTACCGCTCGCAGCGAGCCCGCTCTCCCAGGCCCAGGCGGCGATCTCGACCCGGTTGCGGGCGTCGAGTTTGGCCTGGACGTTGGCGAGGTGGGTCTTGACCGTGGACAGCGAGACGTAGAGTTCGGCGGCGATCTCGGCGTTGGTACGGCCGCGGGCGAGGGCCCGTACGACGTCCTGTTCGCGGTCGGTCAGCGGCTCGGTGGGGTTGCGGGCGCCGCCGCCGGGCGCCGCGGGGGCCAGTTCGCGCAGCAGCCGTACGGTGATGGCGGGCGAGATCAGGGCGTCGCCGACGGCGGCGGCGCGTACGGCCTCGACGAGCATGGCGGGGCTGGCGTCCTTCAGCAGGAAGCCGGAGGCGCCGCCGTGCAGCGCGGCGTGCACGTACGCGTCGAGGTCGAAGGTGGTGACGATGACGATGCGCGGGGTGTGCTCGTCCTCGGGGCGCTCGGCGAGCCGGCGGGTGACCTCCAGGCCGTCGACCTTGGGCATGCGGATGTCGAGGAGCAGCACGTCGGGGCGGAGCCGGTCCACTGCGGACAGGGCCGCCGCGCCGTCCACCACGTCGGCGAGGACCTCGATGTCCGGCTGACTCTCCAGGATCATCCGGAATCCCGTCCGGACCATTTCCTGGTCGTCAGCGATGACCACACTGATCGTCATGTGTCCCTCGCCCTGTCCGTGCGCCGTGCGCCGGGTGCCCGGCGGCAAGCCGGGCCGCGTCCGCCGCTTTCCATCTGACCTGCGGTGATCGCGCCCCGCAACCGCTGGGCAGCACCGGTGTGGGGTGTGTGGCGTACGCGGCGGCGGGCACGGCCCGGAGGTGGGGGCCGCGGCCGTCGGCGAGCAGCCAGGTGACGGCCCCGGCGGAGGCGGCGAGCAGCAGCACGGCGAGGGCGGTCGCGCGGCGGTCGCCGGGGCGTTCGGCGCCGGGTTCCGGGGGCCGGGGCAGGTGGCGGGGCCGGGGTTCGGTGGTCACGTGGCCCACGCTAGGGAGGGCCCGTACGGGCGGGTATCGGCTGTCCGGTCATCCGTGACGCCCGCGCACCCGGCCGAAAGGACGAGCGGGGTCCCGGCGGTCCGGGGCGAAGGTCCCGAGCAGGGCGGCAGTCCGGGCAGGCGCCGGCCCCGCCCCCGAGCAGGGCGGCAGTCCGAGCAGGCGCCGGCCCCGCCCCCGAGCGGGCGAAGACGCGACCGCGCCCCGGAAACCGTACGGTCTCCAGGGCGCGGTCGCGTGCGCTGCCGCCGGCCGGGTCAGCCGGCCAGCCCGTCGGCCGCCTTCTTGATGTCCGCGGCGAAGGTGCTCACCTCGGTGTAGACGCCGGGCTTGCCGGGCCGGGCGCAGCCCTCGCCCCAGCTGACGATGCCGACCTGGAGCCACTGGCCGGCCTCGTCCTTGCGGAACATCGGGCCGCCGGAGTCGCCCTGGCAGGTGTCGATGCCGCCGGTGTCCAGCTTGCCGGCGCAGATCTCCTCGCCGGGGGTGAGCTGGTCGCCGTATGCCTTCTTGCAGGTGGCGTCGTCGACGAAGGGCACCTTGGCCTTGAGGAGGTAGCGCTGCTGGTCGCCGCCTTCCTTGTCGGCGCCCCAGCCGGCTATGTCGAACTCGCCGCTGGTGAGCTTGTCGTCCGTGGCGATCTTCAGGGTCGGCAGGTCGATGGGCTTGGCGAGCTTGATCAGCGCCCAGTCCTTGCCCTTGCCGTTGTAGCCGGGGGCCTGGAGGACCTCCGTGGACTTGACGCTGACGGCCTTGGAGTCCTGGAGGTCGACCACGCCGGCGGTGGCGGTGATGTCGGTGTTGGGGCCGCTGCCGTTCACGCAGTGGGCGGCGGTCAGCACGATGTCCTTCGCGTACAGGGCGCCGCCGCAGCCCATCGACAGGCGGACCATGAAGGGGAATTCGCCCTGGCTCGCCTTGGTGCCACCGACGATCTTCGTGTGCACGGAGCCGGGCTCCGGGGTGGGGGCGGCGGCGGTGGCGGCCGCGGGCTGGAGGCTGGCGGCAGCCAGGGCGACGGCGCCGACGGCGGTGACTCTGCGGAGGTGCTTCAGGTAGCTGCGCAACGGGCTTCCTTTCGTGGGGGGGGTTGCACGCGATGTCAGGCCCATGCCAAACGCGAGAACCGGAAAGGACCGCCGAAAATCATGCGCGGAAAACGGCAGCACGCCACAAGGCGTCCGGACCCAGTGGGGGGTGAGCCCGCAAAGCGCCCTTGGATTATGTGGAGTCGGCGATCACAGTGGCAAGGGTGTACATCCGGCCAACTCCTGTTCTACCCACGACGCGTACACCCCATACCGGGCGTTCCCGGCGAGCCGTACAGTGGACGGGTGGCGGCGACGGGGAGTCCGGGCGGTTCCGACGGCGAGATCGTGCACGGCTACCCGCATCTGGACACGGTGCGCGCGGCCGTCACCGCCCTGTACAAACGCCTCTCGCACGACACCGTGCGCACCTTCGACACCAGCGTGCTGCCCGCCGAAGTCGCCTTCGACGACGAGGAGGAGCTGTACGCGGGCGCGCAGCGGGTGGCCCGCGCCATGGTGCAGCACTTCCGGCTCCCCGACGCGCGCATGATCGTCGCGTTCCGCGACATGCGCCTGGCGGCCAGCGTCGAACTCGCCGCGGGCCCCGAGTACTTCGTCGAGCTGAACGCGCGCTTCAAGACCCACCGCCGCGACATCGGCGCCGCCCTGGCCCACGAGGTGATGCACGTCTACCTGCACCGCCTGGACCTGTCCTTCCCCGGCACCCGCGCCAACGAGATCCTCACCGACACCGCCACCGCCTATCTGGGCGCGGGCTGGCTGCTGCTGGACGCCTACCGCGAGCACGGCCCGTTCTCGCAGAAGCTGGGCTATCTGACGCCGGAGGAGTTCGGTTACGTCCTGGCCAAGCGGGCGCTGCTGTTCGGCGAGGACCCGGCGCCGTGGTTCACCAGCCCGCAGGCGTACGACGCGTATACGAAGGGCCTGGCGCTGGCCCGCCGGGACGGGCAGCAGCCGCCGCTGGCCGCGGCCGGCTGGTCGGGCCGCCGCCGCTACGCCAGGGACCGGCGCGCAGCCCAGGACCCGCGGCGCGCCGGCCGGCCCAACGGCCCCGCGCCGGCCGGCGGCTACGCCTTCGAGGGGCGCGCCCCGCTGCGCGTGTCGTTCCCGTGCCCGACCTGCCACCAGCGCATCCGCGTCCCGGTGCGCGGCCGGCTGCGGGCCCGCTGCGCGCTGTGCCGTACGGAACTGGACTGCGACACGTAGCGGGCCCGCACCGGTCCGGCCGGAGACGCCTCAGCCGTGGCAGGTGACCTTGACGGGCCCCACGCCGTGGTGGGCGCGGTCCCGGCCAGGACCGTGGTCGATGCCGCGGTCCAGCAGCTTCACGGCGATCTTGCCCTGGCGGACCTCGAAGGTGCCGCCCGGCTGCCAGCTGCCGCGGTGCCCGGCCTGGTCGACGGTGAAGCTGCCGTACTTGGAGTCCCGGTTGAAGGCGTCGGTGAGCACGTGGTACGTGGTCGGGTGGCCGTTCACATCGGGCTCGCTGGGGCCTTCCGGCACGTAGACGGAGATCTGGCAGGAGCGGGACTCCGGGCCCGGCGCGAACCACCACATCACCCGGCCCTTGGCGTCCTTGTTGGCGTCGCCGGACATCGGTACGGAGGTGAACTGGCCGCTGCAGCCGCCCTCGCGGGTGCTGCCGCCGGTGAGGCCGTACCAGCCCTTGCCGCCGTCGTTGTAGGCGCCCTGCTCCTGGTAGCCGCCGCCGGGCGGGGTCGGGCAGCCGGGGCCCGCGAGACCGGTGTAGGTCACCTTGGCCTGGGCGCCGGCGCCGCGCGGCTTGTCGTCGGGCTTCTTGGCGTCGGGGCTCGGGGTGTCCTTCTTCTCCGGCGCCTTGGGGGAGTCGGCGGGCGCGCCCGCCTTGCCGCCCGGTGCCGGGGCGCCGGGTGTGGGCGATGCCGGGCCGGCGGACTTGCTGGGCTTGACGGCCGGCGCCGGGGCCCCCGTCTTCGTCGGCTGCGGCTGCTTGGCGGCCGCGACGGCCTGTTCCTGGCCGTCGCCGAAGCGCACCTGGGAGGCGCCGAGGGTGGCCAGCGCCACCGCGCCGACGCCGACACCGGCCAGCACGGGCAGGCCCAGCGCCGTCTTCCACACCCGCCGGCCGGGCGCCAGGCCGCGCTTGGGCGTGCGCGCCCCCTTGGCGAAGGTCTCCGCGAAACCGGACCGGGACGGGCCGTCCGGTCCGGTGTTCTTGTTCGGCTGTGACAACGGGGGTTCCTCCTGGGAGTGGTCGGGGGAGGCGGGTCAGGCCGGGCGGACGGGCCCGCCCGGTCCTGACGGGTCGGTCTCCGGTACGTCCAGTTCCGGCACGTCCAGCTGGGACAGCGTCCGCAGGTCCGCCTCGGACGGCGCGTCGTTCTCCGCGACGCGGTATGCCTGGCGTTCGGTCATTGCCTGGAACGTCTGCCGGGCCGAGCGCCCGTTGCCGAACCGGCCGTCCCGGGGGACGTGGTCGAAGTAGCCGGCGAGCGTGGCGCGCGCCGCGTCGGTCAGTTCGTACTGGTGGGCCGCCGCGTGCTGTTCCACGATGCGCACCAGGTCCTCGGTGTCGTAGTCCTCGAACAGCAGCGTGCGGTTGAAGCGGGAGGCGAGGCCGGGGTTGGAGTCGATGAAGTGCTCCATCTCCGTCGGGTAGCCGGCGACGATGACCACGACCGCGTCGCGGTGGTCCTCCATCAGCTTCACGAGGGTGGCGATGGCCTCCTGCGCGAAGTCGTTGCCGCCGGAGGAGTGCGCGGGCGCCAGGGAGTACGCCTCGTCGATGAACAGCACGCCGCCCATGGCCTCCATGAAGACCCGCTGGGTCTTCGGGCCGGTGTGGCCGACGTACTCGCCGACCAGCGCGGAGCGGTCGGCCTCGACGAGGTGGCCGCGCTCCAGCAGGCCGACGGCGGCCAGGATGCGCCCGTAGAGCCGGGCGACGGTGGTCTTGCCGGTGCCGGGGTTGCCCGCGAAGACCAGATGGCGGCTGAGCGGCGGCGCCGCGAGCCCGGCGGCCTCGCGGCGCTGGACCATGCGCATCAGCTTCACGAGCGAGGCCACGTCCTGCTTGACCCGGTCCAGGCCGATCAACTGGTGGAGTTCGCCGAGGAGTTCGTCGAGGTCTTCCTCGGTGGGCGGGGCCGTCGTGGTGGTGTCTCCGCCCGCGCTGCCGGTGGCCGGGGTGCCGCCGGGCGTCGCCGTGGCGGTGGCGGCGGCCGGTACGGGTGCCATCGGAGCGGGCCAGTGCGCGTCCTTGACCTGCCAGGAGACGCAGTCGCGCACCTCCGGCTCGGCGCCCTCCCCGGTGCTCAGGTCGGCGTCGGCGTCCTGGACGCGGATGCGGGTCAGTACGGGGGTGGCCGCCTCGCCCAGGTGGACGGCGGGGTAGCCCGGCCCGGTGATCTCGCAGTCCTCGAAGACCCCGGCGCCCTTGGCGTCCACGATCAGGCCGTTCTTGCCGGGGCGGACGACGCGTATCCCGCTGGCGTGCGGGGCGGCGCCGGCCGCCACCACCATCCCGGACCCGGCCGCCTCGGTGATCTCCACGTCCCGGGCCCGTACGGTGGCGCCGTCCTGGACCACCAGCCCCGCGGTCCCGGCGCGCAGCACCCGGCCGCCGTCGAGTTCCGCCTCGCCGCCGGGGCCGAAGCTGAACCCGGCGCGTTCGGCGTCGGTGACCGTGCAGCCGGTCAGCCGGACCGGGCCGCCGGAGCCGGCGACGACGCCGTTGCGGCAGCGTGCGACGGACAGTTCGGCGGCTTCGGCGCCTGCCGCGCCGGACAGGTCGAGTCCGGACATGCCGCAGTCGGTGAGGTGCACCTCGGACAGGGTGAGGCGGCTGTCGGCGACGGCGTGCAGGCCGTGTTCAGGAGTCCGGCCCGCGCGCAGCCGGGTCAGCGTCACCTCGGCGGCGCCCCCGGCGTGCACGGCGCTGAACCGGCAGTCGGTCACCTCGCCGTCGGTGAGCCGTACGGCGGCGGAGCCGGTGGCCAGCAGGCCGTTGGCGGCCGAGTCACGTACGGTCGTGCCGCGTGCCTCCAGGCGGGCCGTGCCGTGGGCGGTCAGGGCCGCCGAAGCGGTCCGTACGATCCGGGTGTCGGCCAGCCGCACCCGGGCCCGCTCCCCCGCCGTGGCGCCGGAGCCGCCGCCGTCGCGCAGGACGCAGCCCGCGAGCACGGCGTCGCCGGACCCGGCGACGTGCAGCGCGTCGGCGCCCGCGCCGGTCAGCTCGCAGCCGTACAGCAGCAGTCCGCCCCGGGCCTCGGCCGGTGCCGCGGTGTCCGCCGCCTCGTACGGGTCGTCGTCCCGCGGTACGGGCGAGGAGTCCAGCACCCGTACCGCCTCGCCGCCGCAGTCCCGTACCCGGCAGTCCACGAGCAGGGCCGCCGACCCGTCCTCGAACAGCAGGCCGCTGCGGCCCGCGCCGTCGATCAGGCAGTCCCGCAGCACGACGCGCGCGTTCTCGCGGACCCGTACGCCCGAGCCGGTGGCGCCCCTGATCCGGCTGCCGGTCATCTCCAGCCGGGAGTCGCCGCCCACCACGACGCCGGTGCCCTGGGCGCCTTCCAGCACGCAGTCCGCCAGCCGGACCGCGCCGGTGGTACGGATCAGCGCGCCGGCCAGCGCGGCGCCCGTCAGGCGGGCGCCGGTCATGGTGAGCGCGGCGTCGCGCAGCACTTCGAGGCGACCGCGGTCGGTGCCGCCGCCGTGCCAGTGCGTGGCGCCGCCGGCCAGCAGGACGGCGGGCCGGTCCGCCGCGCCGCCCCGTACGGTCACCCCGTCCAGCGTCAGCCGGGCGCCGGGCAGGACTTCGAGCGCGGGCGCGGTGTCGCCCGGCGCGGTCAGGGTGACCGGGCCGCCGTCCGCGCGCAGGACGACGTCGCGGTCGATCCGCAGGGCCTCCTCGTAGGTGCCGGGCGCGACGCGGATCTCGTCGCCGGCCGCGGCCGCGTGCAGCGCGGCGCCCAGGGTGGCGTGCGCCGCCGGCTGCCCGGCGGCGACTCGGTGGACCGTCCCGGTGCCCGGGTGTTCTGCGGTGGTCATGCGTCGCCCATGGTCGTGTCCTCGTCGTCCGGCCGGGGGTACCTGTCGGCGCGTTCCTTGCCCTTGCGGGAACGCTTGGCCGGCCGGTCGGCCGGCTCCTCCAGGTCGTCAGCCTCCCGCACGGTCCAGTGCCAGGTGCCGTCGGGGTCCGGTTCCCAGCTGAAGTCGAGTCCGGGGTGGGGACGGCCCCGCCCGCCCGTCATGTTCGGTACGGCCTCGTACACGACCATGCCGTCGCCGTCGATGACACGGACGCGGGCACCCAGCGCCTGGGCGTAGAGCTGTACCGAGAGCTGGCCCGGCGAACCGGCGGCGAACGAGCCGTGCGGGTCGAGCCGGCCGCTCGCCAGCACGGCGAACAGGTCGCGAGCGTCCGTCCCGGCCCGGTCGGCCTCCGCCAGCACCAGTTTGACGACGGGGATTTTGCTGCCCTTCGGCTTGCTCCTGAGGAGCTGTTCCACGGCGTCGAGCAGGCCGCCGGGCGTGGGGACCGACCGGCCGGCGCTGTCGGTGGCGTGCTCCAGGGCGTGGAACAGGGACCGGGGCGGCGAGTGCACCGGCGGGTACCCGGCGACGACGAGGTGCAGGTTGCGCATGAACCCGGCCGCCTCGGGGTGGGTCGCCCCCGCCAGACTCGCGAACGCCTTGTCGTTCAGCGGCAGGCCCGCCCGCAGCGAGAGGCCCGTGTCACCGGGTATGGGTGCGGAGACGTTGAGTCCGAGGGTGTTGCGGTCGGTGCCCAGGCCGTCGAGTCCGTTCACCACGTCCCGCGGCGAGCGGGACGGGCCGCGTCCCGGGTCGACGGGAGCCAGCGGGTCGCGGGAGAGCCCGGTGGTGGAGTTCGTCAGGAGGTGGTCGTCCCTGCGGTCGGCCCAGTGCAGGCCGCTCTTGACCTTCTTGGCCGTCTGGGGGTCGAAGTCCGTGAACGAGTCGCGGCGGAACATCCGGCCCATCGCCTGCCGGACGTCGTCGTGGTCCTGCGGCAGCGCGTGTCCCTCCCCGAACTGCCCCTGCATCATCCGGGACAGGTCGGTGGGGACGGCCGCGCCCTCGAAGTCGGTCACGAAGGGCACACCGCGCTCCGGGAGCGTGTAGGTGTGCGCGGCGATCAGCCGCTCCGCGTGCCGGGTCTCGATGGCGTCCAGTTCCCCGGGGCCGAGCAGCCGGCTGACCGCGTCGATCTCGGACGTCGTGAGCGGCCCGTCGGTACCGGTGCCGCCCGGCCCACGGCCGGCCAGCCGCTGCCGTACGGCGTCGAGCAGCCCCGCCGTCGGTGTCCCGGTGTCCGCGCCGTCCGCCCGGTCGTAGGGGCGCTGGGCGACGGCCTCGATCTCCTGGTCGGTGAGCCGGTGGACGAGGGAGCCGTCGGGGAAGGCCGAGCGGTCCAGTACCGGCAGGCTGCGGTTGAGCTCCCAGGCGTTGAAGGAGTTCAGGGACTCGGCCAGGCCGTTGAACTCGCTGGTGCCGGGGCTGAACCTGATGGGGTGCCAGCCGGGGCCCACCCGGTCCAGCAGGGTCGCGGCGGCGTCGACGAAGAGGTTCGGTTCGGGCGAGTAGGGCAGGTTCGGGTGGATGCGGGCCAGGCGGACGCGGGCCCGCCGGTCCGCGCGGATGGCGGTGTCGAAGGCGGGCAGGTCGGCGGCGGAGACCGTGTGCAGCGGGCCGACCTCCTTGCTCTTGCCCTTGCCCTTCTTGCCGGTCGCCGGCCCCGCCTCGGCGGCGTCCGGCACCGGTGTGCCGGTGTCGGCCGGGGCCTTGGCCGCCTTCTTGGCCTCCCGCTCGGCCTTGGCGGCGGCGTCCGCCAGGGCCTTGGCGTGTTCGGCGGCCAGGCGCCTGTTGGTGTCCTCGATGAGCTGGGCGGTGTCGGCACCCGGCAGGTGGCCCTCGGGCAGGCGGTAGCCGCCGGACATGGACAGCGGGCGCAGCGGCGCGGTGCCGCCGCCCATCTCGAACTCCCTGACGAAGTGCTGGAAGACGTGGTCGCCGCTGGGCACCAGCCGCTGGTGGGTGTCGAAGTCCATGAAGGAGAAGTACGGGTGCGCCGGCCGGTGCGGGTCGAACATCATCGAGCGCACCAGGTACCGGCTCGGCGGGCTGGTCATGGTGACGTTGCGGACGGTGCCGAAGGGGAAGTCCCTGCCGGACCAGCCGATGCCGACCGCGGCCACCGGGTACGGCAGGTCGTCCAGCCCGTCGAGCGCGCCGCGGACCGCGGCGTTGATCTCCGCCATCCGGTTCGCCGCGCCGTTGATGCCGAGCACCACCGCGAACCTGCCCTGGTACCCGCCCCGGGGGTCGGTGGTGATCGCCGTGAGGAAGTCCCGCAGGCGTTGGCGTCCCGCCTCGCCGGTGATCTCGCCGTGGTGGACGACGGTGTTCACCACGTACGCGATCGGATGGTTCCGGTCGATACTGGCGTGCCGCCAGTTCTCGTACTGGTCCACCGTCAGCGGGCCCTGGCCGTATCCGGGCAGCCTGCGGAAGGCGTCGTTGGCCATGATGTCGCCACGGGCGACCTGGTGGCCGAGCTCCGGCGGGTGCTGCCACTCCAGGTCGCGCGGCAGCGGTCCCGCGGTCGGCGGGCCGCCGTGGCCCAGGTCGCCGTGCGGTCCCGCGTCGGTCATCTCCGCGTCGCCGTGCGGTGCCGGGGCCGTGTCGTCCGCCGCGCCGGCCGGGGCGGGCGCGTCCGCCATCTCCATGTCGTCGACGTGGTGCGCGGCCGGGCCGCCGGCCATGTCCAGGTCGTCGAACGCCTGGGTCAGGTGGGTGTGCCGGGACGGCGCGCCGCCGAGCGGGCCGACGTACTCGCCGGCCTGCGCGCGTTCGACGGCGATCGCGTGGTTGGCGTCGTCGATCTGCTGCTGTACGGCGTGCGGGTCCATGCCCAGCTCACCGAGCCGCGCCTCGGCGCCGGCGAACTCGGCGCGCTTGGCGCGCAGTTCGTCCAGCGCGCCGAGGGCGGTGTCGGACAGCTTGGACGGGCCGGGCCGGTCCGCCTTGGGTACGAGCCGGTCCGCCGTGTCCTGGGCACGCCCCAGGTCGGACGACGCCCGCTGGTACTGCTCCCACGCGTCCAGCCGTGCCTGTGCCTCCGGCCCGCTCGTACCGCCGGTGACGATGTCGTGCCGGGCCTGGCCGCGGGCGCCCATGCCGGTCCCGGGCTCGAAGCCGAGCCGTCCGGGCGGAGGCGTCGGGGTGACGGAGGAGGCGGGCGGCGCGGGCACCTCGTCGCCCAGGTGCCAGTGGCCCGAGTGCGGGCCGCCCTGGCCCGGGACCCAGGTCAGATACAGCGTCGGGCCCGGCTTGCGGGCGTCGAGGACGTCGACCGTGCGGGTGGAGCCGTCCGCTCCCCTGATCTCCAGGGGGCGGTTGAACGCCTTGGCGTAGCGCTCCAGCATGATCTGCTCGATCGGGCCGATGTCCGTCACGTCCGGGCCGAGGCGTCCGGTGACCAGGCCGACGGACAGCGCGCGGCCGTCGAGACCCCGGGCGTACACGTCGTGGAACAGGTCCGTGAGGCCGTTCTTGCCCATCTGACGCTGTACCTGCGTCAGGAGCGTCTGGGCGTCCGGGATCGCGCCGGGCATGGGCCGCGCGCCCTTCGGGCCGGTGCCCGCGGGCGGCTCCGGGAGGGCGCGCAGCAGCGAGTCGTGCGGCAGGCCGCCGTTGGGCAGGACATCGGCGATGACGTAGTTCTGCAGCCGTGTGAAAGCGGCCTCCTCGGAGGCGAAGGCCAGCGCGTGGCTGATGAAGCGCTTCTCCGCCGGCACGATGCCCACCACGAGCCCGTCCGGACGGCCCGGCACGCGGATCGAGATGTTGAGGCCGAGGGTGTTGCCGTCGCCGCCCAGCCCGGCGCCCAGCCGGTCGAGGGTGACCTGCGGGGGCTCGTTGAACCCGGGCCGCCGCCCGTCGATGCCGATGGGCTTGAGCGGGTCGTCGCGGAAGCCCTGCTCCGGGGACTTGCCCTTGAGCAGGTCGTCGCGCATCTTCGCGAGCTTGAGGCCGTCCTTGGCCGGGACCTGGGCCGGGTCCAGGTGGAAGGCGTCCCGGCCGAAGGCGTGGTCCACCACGCCCTTCAGGGTCAGGTGCTCCTGCGGCATGTTGCCGACGCCGCCGGCCTTGCCCAGCTTGTAGTAGCCGTTCATGAGGCGGGAGAGGTCGGTGGGGGTCGCGCCGTTGACGAAGTCGGCCACGAACGCGGTGCCGCGGTCGGGCAGCGCGGAGTTGGCGGCGGCGATCTCGCGCGTGACCGCGTTGCCCGGGATGTCGGGCAGGGTCTGGTCCAGTTCCCAGGCGTTGAAGTGGTTCAGCCTCTCCCGCAGGCCCTTGTACTCACCGCTGCCGCCGCCGAACCGGACCGGTTGCCAGGCGGCGCCGTCGGCCAGCCGTACGTCGTCCACCATCGTGATGGCGGCGTCCACGAACAGGTTCGGCTCGGGCCCGTACGGCAGCAGTCCGTGGATGCCGGCCATGGTGGCGCGGATGCGCATGTCGGAGTCGACCACGGACGCGAACTTGTCCACGTCCTGCTGGGTGAAGGACATGTCGGCGGGCTTGCCCCCGCGGGCCTTCGTCTCCCTGATCAGCCGCTCGACCGAGCGGTCCACCTCGATGCCGTCGACCGGCACCGTCTCGCCGGTCTTCCCCGGCACCCGGTAGCCGCCGTGCATGCTCAGCGGGCGCAGCGGCTGGATGTCGGGCGCGTCCGGCAGCCCCGCGGTGCCGTCGGCCGCCTTCGGCCCGGCGCCCGTCTCGTCGGGCAGTTTCTTGGCCCAGTCGTCCACGGCGCCGCCCTCGCCGAGGGTGAACTCCCGGTCGAAGTGGTCGAAGACGTGCCGGCCGCTGGGGACGGTGTGGTCGTACACGTCGAAGTCCATGAAGGCCCAGTACGGGTGGCTGGGGCCCGCCGCGCCGCCGCCGTGCATCATCGACTGCGCCATCGACCGGGCCGCCGGGCTGGTCATGGTGTGGTTGCGTACGGTGCCGAAGGGGAAGCTGTCGCCCCAGAACGTGGTGGCCACCAGCGCCAGCGGGTGGTCGAACTGCACCGAGCCCAGGGCCTCGTCCATCGCCCGGTGGATGGCCGCGAGGTCCTCGGCCCTGCCGTTGACGCCGATCACGACGCCGAGACGGCCGTCGTAGCCCTCCAGTCCGCGGGTGATCGAGTTCAGGAAGTCCTGGAGCCCGCCCGCGATCTGGTGGTACGGGGCGATGGTGTTGACCACGAAGGACAGCGGCCGGCCCTCCCCCGTGCTCTGCCGCATCCAGTTCAGGTAGCCGTCGGCGGTGAGCGGCTGGTGGCCCCTGTACGGCAGGTCGCGGAAGGACTGGTTGACCATGGTGCGGCCGGCGCCGTGCGTCCCCTCGCCGGGCCACAGGGCGCGCGGGGCCTGCGGGTCGGGGGACCAGTCGTGCTGCCCGATCGGCGGCATATCACCGGAGTGCGGGGCGGGCGCGCCGCCGAGCGGCCCGACGTACTCCCCGTGCTGCGCGCGGTCGACGGCGATCGCCGTGTTCGCGTCGTCGATCTGCCGTCGCAGGGCGTGCGGGTCCATGCCCAGCTCGCCGAGACGTGCCTCGGCGTCGGCGAACTCGGCGCGCTTGGCGCCCAGGTCGTCCAGCGCTTCGAGGGCCGCGGCGGACGGGTGGGACGGGCCGGGCTGCCCCGCCTCGGGCACGAGCCGGTCCGCCTTCTCCTGGGCGCGGGACAGGTCGTACGACGCCTGCTGGTACTTCTCCCAGGCGTCGAGCCGCCTCCCGGCCTCCGGCCCGCTCGTACCGCCGGTGACGATGTCGTTCCGGGCCTGGTCGCGGGCGCCCCGCCCGGTGCCGGGACCGAAGTCGAGCCGGTCCTCCGGTGCCGGGCGCTGCGGAAGGGGGCTGCTCGGTACGGGCTCGGGGTCGGCGATGTCGGCCTTGCCCTTGCCCTTGTCGACCGCGGGCGCGGGCTGCGGCTCCGCCACGCCGGTCTTCGCCTTGCCCGCGTCGACGGACGGGACCGCCTGCGTCTCCGGCTGCGGGTGCGGGAGCGGCTGCGGCCGGGGGCCGCCGTGCTCGCCGAAGATTCCGCCGGTGAGGGCGTTGACCTGGTTACGGGTGCGCTGCGCGTCGATGCCCAGCTCGTCCAGGCGTACCTCCGCCGTGACGACCTCGGCGCGCCTGACGCCCAGTTCGTCCAGGGCCTCGGCCAGGGCGGGCGAGGGCTCGCCCTGGGCGGCGCCCGGCGGCGGGGCCAGCTCGTCCACCTTGCGCTCGGCCTTCCCCAGCTCCGACACCGCGTGCTCGTACCGGGCCCAGGCGTTGAGCTTCGCCCCGGCCTCGGGGCCGGTCGAGCCGCCGAGGATCAGGTCGTTGCGGGCGCGCAGGCGCTGGTTCATGGCGGCGGCACCGGAGAAGCCGCCGAAGCGGTTGGCCGGGGGCGCGGTGACCGGCCCGGTTTTGGGGCCCGGCGCCGGGGTGGGCGCTTCGGTCTTCGGCGCGGGGGCGGGGACCGGTGTGGGCGCGGGTTCGCTGCCCTTGACGACGGCCGGTACGGCGGCGTCCTCCGCCTTCGTCAGGCCGCCGCCCGGGTGGGCGATCAGGTCGAGGGCGCTGTGGTCGGCGGCGCCGGACGCGCCCGCGCCGTCCAGGTCGGGACGGGCCGACACGCCGGAGGGGCCGCCGTCGGCGGTGGCGCTGTGGCCGGTGGACGGGACCGGCTTGCGGTCGCCGGTGTCCAGCAGGCTCATCGCCAAGTCGTGTTCGTTCACGGCCGGTCGGGGCGCGGCCTTGGCCGTGGCGCCGGTGCCGGACGTCTTGGTGTTGACCGTGACATCCGGGGTCCTGGTACCGCCCGGCACGGCGTCCGGGCCCTTCGCCCGCAACGGGCCGGGAAGGTCGCCGGTCGCGCCGGCACCCGCGGGCCGGATCGTTTCCGCGCCACCGGGCACACTCGGCACGCCCTGCGTGCCGGGCAGCCCCTGGGCGCCGGGCAGATGCTGCGCACCCGCCGGGTTCGGCACCCCCGCCACGTTCTGTACGCCCGTCAGGTCCGTACGGGCGGGGCCGCCGGGCACCGTGTTCGCCAGGTCCTGCGCGGTGAACGTACGCGGCGGCGCCTCGCCGATGCGGACGCTGATGCCGTCCCCGTGGAAGCCGGTGACCGTCACATCGCCGTTGGCGAGCGCGTTCAGCTCGGGGAACGTCATGTCCTCCAGGGCCTCGCCGTACCCGATGGCGCCACGGGCCATCGAGTGGCCGTCGCCGATGCCGTGGACGAAGCCGCCGTCGAAGGAGACCTCCGGGACGCGGACGGCGGGCGACTCGGTGGCCACGTGCCCGAGCCCGGACGAGCCGTGGGCGTCCTTGAGCAGGTCGATGGCAGTGTCCCCGGACAGCAGCAGGTTGCTGTCCATGCGGACGTGCCCGGCCTGGAAATCCGTCTGGTGGATGAGCTGGGTGGCACCGGGGTTGTGCACGTCCGGCACGCTCAGCCCGCTGGTGTGGGTGGTCGTGCCGGGCATCTCCGGCATGGTGATCAGCCCGGGCCGGTCGAGGTGCAGGCCGGTGTGGGAGAAGGAACCGTTCGGCACGGTGATGCCGTGCGGGACGTTCCCGCCGATGTGCGCGACGGTCCCCTTCGGCGTGAGGTGCGTGAGGTTCCCCAGGTTGCCGGGGAAGGAGAAGTGCAGGCTCCCGGGGTTGAACGATCCCGGGCCGCCTGTCACCAGGTTGGTGAAGTTGAGGTGGAAGTTCCCCACCCCGACCGGCCGGAACGCGCCGAGCCCGTCCGGGGTGAACGCCTTGATGCCGGTCGGTGTGACGGCTCCGGTGAACCCGCCGAGGCCGCCGGGCTTCACCGGCGCGACGGGCGTCATGTGCACCCCGGAGAAGGAACCGCCGTGCCAGCCGCCGGGCGTGATGTGCAGGCTCGACAGGTCCACGAAGGTGCCCGGCGCGAAGTGCACGCCGGTTCCGCCGACCGGCCGGAACGCCGCCACTGCGCCGTTCACGTGGATGTTGCCGACGCCGTGGACCGTCGCGTCCCAGCGCCCCGCGTTGGCCAGCAGCTGGTGCAGTTCCGGCTGCGGGATGCCCAGCACCCGTTCGGCGAAGGCAAGGCGCGCGGCGCCGCCGAGGCCCAGGACACCGAGTTCGGTGAAGTCCAGGGGCAGCACGGTGGCGATGCCGGCCCGTCCGAGCCGCCCGAAGTTGACCTGGAGGTACGCGCCGACCTTGGCCCAGTCGCCGGTGACGTTCTTGGTGACGTTCACCCAGTCCTTGACGACGGTGCCCGCCAGCGAGTCCCAGCCGCCCTTGGCGAAGTTCCCGAGGCCCTTGACGCCGTTGACGATGTTCAGGCCGGAGCCCGCGTGGAGGGCCAGGACGATGGGCGCGACCACGACCTTCGGCATGTTGTACAGCGAGGAGAAGTGGCCGATCTGCCCGCTGATGCCCTTGCCGATGTCGGCGATGCCCTTGAGGCCGTTCTTCAGGACGCTGCCCAGGCCCTTGACGATGGAGGCGACCGGCAGGGCCTTGGTGGTGGGGAAGAGCACGCCGAGGAACGCGAGCCCGAGCTGGAGGCCGCTGGCCTTGCCCTGGGTGAAGTCGACGATGGTCTTGATGAGCAGGACGGCGTTCATGCCCCAGGCGAGGATCGCGAGGACGCCGCCGGTGAAGATGGCGATGACCGACAGGACGATGGTCAGCCACTCGAAGGCTTCCCAGAACAGGTCACAGTCGCTGACCGGCTGCACCATCAGCGACCCGGCCGAGGTCAGCGCCTTGTCCAGGGCACTGGCCGCGCTGTTGAGCGCGCTCTTCGCCTCGTCGGCCCGGTCCTTGTAGGTCTCCCGCTGCGGGTCGTCGTCGGCGAGGCCCTGGATGGCGGTCAGCGCCGCGTCGGCGTCGCCCTGCGCGTCGGTGACGGCGGTGGCGTACTTGCGCAGCGCCGCCTCGGCCTGGTGGAAGGACTCCTCGACATGGCCGACGAAGTTGTGCAGGTGGTCGTCGACCATGTCGCGCAGCTGGTCGGCGGTCTTGCCGATGAAGCGCTGACCGTCGCCGGCGGTCTGCTGAAGGGCCTTCAGGCCCTGGTTGATGGTGCCCGCGTTGGTGGCGAGGTCGCGCATCGCGTCGGCGATGGTGGTGATGGCCGCGGCGTCACCCGGGGTCGGGTCGCCGTCGAGGCCGAGAGCACCCCAGTCTCCGGGACGCGTAGCCAAGCCTGTTCCTCTCCCGCGGTGGTTCCGTTCACAGGTGCCCCGGCCGGCGCGTCAGGCGCAGCGGCAGCAGAAGACACCACACCTACGTTTACGTATCTGCGGCCCCATCGGTTCACCGTGTGAACGACATCACTTCGCCCCGCTTCCCCGCTGCCGGGGTGAACCGATCGGCTTCGAGTTGCGTTTGACCAGTGGAGACGGAAAGTGATCTCCGAGCGCGCGAAGGGTGTGACCGTGTCCGACATAGCCGTTGACTACGAGCTGCTCAACGATGTCGCGCAGAAGGCCGGCAAGCTCAAGGAAGAGGTCAAGCAGGCCCGCGAGAGCAAGCAGGAGTACTCCGTCGACGAGGTCGGCAGCCGCACGGCGGTCGCGGCGATCCGCAAGTACTACGCGACGTGGAAGGGCTCCTTCAAGCGCTCCGAGGAGAAGCTGGAAAAGCTCAAGAACCTCTACGACGGCGTGGCGAAGAAGTGGGCCGACTGGGACTTCGACCTGGCCAACAAGGCGGCCAAGCAGAGCGCCCAGATCTCCTCCGACCTGTGGAAGGCCCGGGACAAGGAGTGGAACGCCTGGCACGAGGCGGTCGAGAAGGCCAAGAAGGAACACCCGGACCTCGACCCGTCCCTGCTGCCCAAGGAGCCCGAGAAGCCCGGTGAGCGCCCCCATGAGTGGACCACCGACGACGGGCACGGCAACAAGACCACCACGACGTACGAGTACGGTCCGGACGGCGAGCCGACGAAGATCACCACGACGATGGAGACCAGGACCGGTCTGAAGTCGACCGACACCACGAACTACCACCCCGACGGCACCTACGACTCGAAGTCGACGGACGTCTTCGGCAACGTCACGAACACCACCGGTACCTCGTCGACGACCGAGACGACGGAGCACAAGACCACCACGGACGACTTCACGAGCAAGACGAAGGACACCGAGGGCAAAGAGAGCACCACCACCGGCACGACCACTTCGGTCACCGACCAGAAGACCGGCCACCGGGACACCAAAACCACGTACACCACCGTCGGTCCCGACGAGGACGGCAACGAGCAGACGGTGAAAGGTACGACCCACTCCTCCGTCGACCTCAACGGCCACGAGGTGACCACCACCATCGAGGTCAAGGAGGACGGCAGCGGCACCAAGACCGTGGTGACCGACGGCAAGACGGAGGAGTGGACGAGCGACGACGCCAAGGGGGACACCGGCTGGAAGCCGAAGAAGTCCGACGACTGACGGCCTCTCCCCCCGGCCCGGCGCGCCCGGACCCCGTCCGGAAGACCCACCCATCCCCCCATCGATCCAGGGAGACAGCACCATGCCCGCAGGCAACATCAACATCGACTACAACGAGATCCAGCGCGTCTCCGGCGTGATGAACCAGGCCGTCAACGACATCAACCCGCTGCTGATCAGCACCAAGACCACCGTCGAGGGCCTGCTCGACAACGGCATGTTCATGCAGCAGAGCAGCCCGGCGCTGAAGGAGTCGTACACCAACCTCACCGCGTCGCTGCAGAAGGCCGTGGAGTCCATCAACTCCTTCGCCAACCAGTTCAACCAGATCAAGAACAACATCGAGAAGATGGACGCGGACATCGCGGCCGGCACCAAGAAGGCCGGCTGACCCCGCCCGTACGACATGACGGTGCCCCGCCACCGGACGGAAGGTCCGGCGGCGGGGCACCGTCGTGAGGTCAGCCCGCGTCCCCGTCGCGCAGTACCGTCTCCGGCACCAGCACCGACACCAGCGCGCCGGTGACCGGGTCGGCGGTCAGGCCGCGGCCCGGCGTCGGGCGGCCGCGCAGCAGGTCGTACGGCACCCGGACGCCGAGGATGTCGCCCTCGCCCGGCGACTGCGGCGAGAGCAGCATGCCCTTGCGTACGCGCCGCACCAGGCCGAGCCAGCCGATGCCGACCGAGGTCAGCGTTTCGGCGGTGGCGGCGGCGACCAGGCCGATGCCGCGGTCGCGTCCGGTGGTGGCGACCTCGCGCAGCGCCGCGTCGGCGGCGGGCAGCTGGGCGAGCAGGTCGGCGTCGTCCACCAGGACCACGGCGGGCCCCGGTTCGGCGTTCAGCGCCGCGGTGACCTCGTCGGCCAGCGGGTCGGGGTCCGTGATGACCACCGCACGCGGGTGCCGGGCCAGGCCCCGCAGCGGCGATTCGCGCGGGGTGAGCGCGACCACCCGGGTGCCGCCGGCCAGCAGGGACACCGCGAGCGTGGTCAGCGCGGTGGACCGGCCGCTGCCGGGCGGGCCGCTGACGAGGAAGGACGGCGCGTCGGCCGCGAAGTCCACGCCGACGGCGCCCAGTTCGTCGCCGCCGATGCCGATCAGGCCCCACAGGGGGCGCCGGTCGGCGGCCGGGACCTTCTCGTACGCGTCGGTGAAGGAGACCTGGCGGGGCAGGCTCATGACGCGCGCGGGGCGGCGGGCCGCTGGCAGGTCGCGGTCGCGCCGGGCGGCCCGCTCCCCGATCCGCTTGAGCGCCTCGGCCTGGTCGCGGCCGGTGACCGGCCCCTCCGTCGGCTCGCCGAGCAGCGCCACCTGTATTTCGGTGCCGCTGCCGCCGCGCCAGCCGCGGCCCTGCGGGACGACGGCCGGCACCTGCTTGGGCGAGATGCCCGCCAGGCTGTACTCGTTGCGGTCGGACATCCGCAGCAGCAGCCGCTCGTCGTTGAGCGAGGCGACCTTGCCGGTCATCAGGGCCCGCTCGGACGTGGCGATGACGTGCAGGCCCATCGGCGCGCCCTCGCGGATCAGCGCGGTCAGCTCCTGGATCGGCCGGCCGTTGTCGTGGTCGCCGAGCAGGGCGGCCAGCGAGTCCCAGCCGTCGATCAGGACGACGACGTGGGCGGGGCGTTCGGCGGGCTTCAGCAGGGCGCGCAGTTCGGTGAGGTTGGCGGCGCCGTGCGAGGTGAGCAGTTCCTGGCGGGCGCTCATCTCGGCGGTGAGGCGGGTCAGCAGGCGGCCGAGCCGTTCCAGGTCGGCGCGCGGTACGACGGCGCCGCAGTGCGGCAGTTCGGACAGGGCCGCCAGGGCGCCGCCGGCCGCGTCGATGCCGTACAGGTGCACGTCGGCGCTGGAGTGCCGCTGGGCCAGGGCACCGCCGATGGTGCGCAGGACCTGGGAGCGGCCGGAGCGCGGGGTGCCCAGGACGTACAGGTGCCCGAAGCGGGTGAGGTCCAGCTCCAGGGGCTCCTGGCGCTGGGCGCCCGGCAGGTCGGCCACGCCCCACAGGACCGGCGCGAGGCGCCCGTCGGCCGGGTCGGGCAGCTCCGGCAGTTCGGCCAGGCTGACCGCATGCGGCAGCGCGGGCAGCCAGGGGCTGGGCTGCCGCTCGATCCCCAGCTGTTCGGCGGCCTCCTGGACCGCGTCGACCAGGACCGTCAGGTCGGTGGCCGCGTCGCGCTCGTCCATCGCCTCCTGGATGGCGTCGAAGAGGTCCGCGGTCTCCTCGGCGGGCTCGGCCGCCGTACGGCCCAGCAGCGACCAGGTCAGTTCGCTGGTCCACACGTCCGCCTCGGACTGCGGCCCGGCCGGGGCGTTCCCGTCGTCCGCGGGCGCGGCCTGCGCGCCGTCGCGTACGGCGCCGACGAAGGCGGTCTGGAACGGCAGTACCGAGCGGTGCCCGACCCGGGCCAGGGCGCGGCCCGGGGTGTCGCTGGAGATGCTGACCGCGTCGTTGACCTCCAGGACGTCCTGGCTGTCGAGGGCGTCGGTGACGCGCAGCGAGATCCGCAGGTTGGTGTTGGCGCGGATGTCGGCGGTGACCACGCCGGCCGGGCGCTGGGTGGCGAGCAGCAGGTGCAGGCCGAGCGAGCGGCCGCGCTGCGCGATGCCGACCAGTCCGGGCACGAACTCGGGCACGTCGCGGGCCAGGGTGGCGAACTCGTCGATGATGAGCAGCAGCCTGGGCAGCGGGGCCAGCGCGGGATCGCGGCGGCGCATCGCCCGGTACTCGGTGTGGTCCTTGGCGCCCGCGTCGGCCAGGATGCGTTCGCGGCGGGTCAGTTCGGCGGTCAGCGAGGTCAGGGCCCGCTCGACCAGGTGGCTGTCCAGGTCGGTGACCATGCCCAGCACGTGCGGCAGCCGCTCGCAGCCCGCGAAGGCGCTGCCGCCCTTGTAGTCGACGAGCACGAACGTCATCTCGTCCGGCCGGTTGACCGCCGCGAGGGAGGCCACCAGCGTCTGGAGGAGTTCGGACTTGCCGGCACCGGTGGTGCCCGCGATCAGGCCGTGCGGGCCGTCCTTGACCAGGTCGAAGGTGACGGGGCCGGTGTAGCCGGTGCCGAGCAGGACGCCGGTGGAGGCCGGGCGCTTGGTCCAGCGGGCGGCCAGTTCCGAAGCCTGCGGCGGCTCCAGGCCCAGCAGGTCCAGCAGCTTGACGCGGTCCGGCAGGCCGTCCGAGCCGTCCGGGGTGACGTCGCGTACGGGGGCCAGGGCGCGTCCGATCCGCTCGCACCAGCCGGTGTCCACCAGGTCGGGCCGGATGCCGGTGAGGTCGGCGCTGCCGGTACGGCGCAGGGTGACCTCGCGGGCGCCGACCGCGCAGACGGTGACGCACTCCTCGGGGAGCATCCGCTCCTCCTGGTCGAGGCAGATCAGGAAGACCCGTACGGCCGGGCCCTCCTTGAGGACCTGCACCACGCCGGGCACGTCGCGCAGCCGCCGGGCGCCGTCGAGGACCACGACGAGGTCCGGTTCGGCGAGCAGCGCGCCGCCCATCGCGGACTCCCGCGCACGGGCCCGGGAGCGGATCGCGGAGACCAGCTCGGAGACCCGGTTGGCCACCGTCTCCGGGTCGTTGCCGACGGTGACGGTGGGCCCGCCGGAGGGCGGCGCGGCGACGCCGCCCTCGCCGGGGCGGGCGTGCGGCAGCCACCGCACCCACTCCCAGGCCGGCGCGCCCGCCGTGTCGGTGAGCACGGTGATCCGTACGTCGCGCGGACTGTGCAGGATCGCGGCCTGCGCGACGGTCCAGCGGGCCAGCGCGCGGGCCGCGTCGGTCTCGCCGGAAATGCCGACGACGCCGTCCCCGGCCAGGTCCACGCCGATCGGCATGTCGGGGATCTGCCAGTTGACGGAGCGGTGGTTGTCCTCGCGGGAGGCGTCCTCGATCGTCAGCAGCGACGCCTGGCGGACCGTGCCGACGCGCAGCAGCAGGTGGTCCGGGTGGCCGCGGCGGCGCTCCCACAGGCGGGCGCCGGGGCCGACGGCCCACATGCCGGCGGCTGCCGGATCGGGTCCGGCCGCGACCCGCAGGCCGCGCTCGCGCTCGACCATGCCCTTGACATCCTGCTCCAGCGAGGCGCGCCGGGCGCGGTAGTTGGCGACCGAGGTCAGGAAGTCGCGCCAGCCGCTGCGCTTGGAGCTGAGCCAGTTGCCGATGGCCAGCACCGGGCTGAAGAACGCGAACATCAGGTAGAAGTACGAGTGCAGGAAGACGACCATGCCGACGCCCATGAACATCGGCGCGATGACCACCAGCAGCGGGATGGTGCGCCGGGGCGGCGGCACCGGCGGCGAGGGCAGTGTGAACCGCTCCGGCACCAGCGGCGGCACGATCCGCGGCGGCCGGTTGAAGTCCAGGTACGCGCCGTCCTCGGAGGTGGCGACGGCCGCGTCCGCCTCGGTGGGCTCGGCCACCCGCAGCAGGTACTCGCCCAGCCGCAGTTCACCGCCGAGCGGCCACTCCACCCAGCCCGCGGGGAGCGGCTGGTGGGTGTCGGCGTACGGGTCGGGCAGTTCGGGCGGCGGCGGGGGCGGCAGCGGGGCCGCGTCGGCGCGGGGCCGGGCGGGCGGCGGTTCGGGCACGGACAGGCCGACGTCGGTACGGTGGCCGGCCGTGGCACCGGCGCTCGCGGGCTTGCGAGCCGCCGGGCCGGGGTCCAGCAGCACCGTGCCGTCCGCGCGTACCGTGACGCGGACGCCCGTCGCGGGCACGTCACGGCCGGTCAGGCGTACGGAACTGCCCGCCGCCGGGCCGATGGTGTGCGTACCGACGTCCAGCGGCCAGACGCGTCCGGCGCCGCGCCCGCCGATCAGCTGGAGTTCCACGCGGGGCGCGCGGGGCAGCCGCTCGCCGTCGGCGGAGCGGGACGGCGGCGGCAGTTCGGCGCGCTCGGGGCCGTAGCCGCCGTCCGGGTCGGGCGGTACGGGGCCGCCGAGGCCGAGCGTCGCGCCGTCGCGTATCCCGCTGGCGGATATCGGCAGGTCGGCGGGCACTTCACGGTCGCCGAGGAAGAGCGCGGGCGGCGCGTCCTCGGTCGCGCCCCGGCCGGCGAGACGCGCGGCCAGGGCGCCGACGGTGGTCGAGCCCGGGGTGTGCAGGACCAGGTCGCGCCGCTCGGGGGCGGCGTGCGGGGAGCCGGCCCCGGCCGCGGCGGAGGCTTCCGGGGCGGCCGGGGCGAGGGTGACGAAGAGTCTCACGGGGTTCGGGGAGTCCGTTCCTGAGGATCGCCGGTGGCGGCGGGGTCGGAGTCGGCTTCGGAGGTACCGGCGGCGGATACGCCGACCGGCCCGGGCGGCGCGGCGGCGGACCCGGGCTCGGCCAGGTCCGGCTCCGCGAAGTCCGGCTCCGCGAAGTCGGCGCCCGGGGCGGCGCCGGAGGCGTGCGCCGGAGAGGCTTCGGCCGGGCGGGGAGCGGGCGCGGCCGGGGGCTGTGCCGGGGCCGGTGCGGATGCGCCCGTGCCCGGCTCGGGCTCGGGCTCGGGCTCGGCGAAGTCGGCGCTCAGAGCGGCGGATTCGCGCGGTGCGCTGTCCGTACGGGTCGGCTGCGGGGCCGCGGCGGGGCCGGGCCCGGGCCCGGACGGGCGGACGGCGGCTGCCGGTTCCCGTACGGGCTCGGCGACACCCGGGGCAGGCCGGGGCTCCGCGAAGTCCGGGGCAGGCCGGGGTTCGGCGAAGTCCGGGGAGCGCCGGGGTTCCGCGAAGTCCGGGGAGGACCCGGGCGCGGCGAAAGGTTCCGGCTGCCGCAGTCCGGCGGGTTCCGGCTGCCCCGGGCCCTGAACCGGCTCTGCGCCCCGTACCGATACGGACTCCGCCCGCCCCGGGCCCTGCACCGGCTCTGCACGCCGTACCGATACGGCCTCCGACTTGTGCAAGTCCGGCTGCGCGGGCGGCCCGGCCGGAGCCGTACCCGTAGCGGCAGCCATACCGGCCCCCGGCAGCACGCAATGCGGGGCAGCCTGCCGACGCCGTACCGCACGGGCCACCGCCGGGCCGAGCGCGGGCGATTCCACGTCCACCCGCGGGCCGGGGCCGAGCAGCCGCCCGTCCGGTTCGGCGTGCAGGACCCAGCAGGCGCCGGGCAGCCGGCCTCCGACGAGCGCGCGGGCGCGTCCCCGCGCGCACAGGTCGGCGAGGCGTGCCGCCTGTTCGGGCGTGGGGTCCCAGCAGACCACCACCGGCACGGCCGTCGGGTCCGGGGCCTGGGCGTCCGGCTCGGCGGCCGGCCCCTGGCCGGAAGCACCGGCGGCGAGTTCCGCGAGCACATCGTCCAGCGGGCGGCCCGGGAAGCGCGGATGGACGCCCCCGGTGATCAGGACCGGCGGCCCGTCCGGCATCCGGTCCACCTGCGCGGCCAGCGCCTGGAGCACGCTGCGGGACACCTGCGGGTCGCCCTCGACGCCGAGCGCCGCGGGACCGCGCAGCCAGTCGACGAGCACCACGCCCGGCACCTTGCGGTCCACGCCCAGGACGAGCGGCAGGCGTACGGCCCGGCCGTGGCCCGCCGGGCCCCGTACCGCGTCGGCCGGTGCGGACCAGGTCCACTCCCCCGGCTCGCCCGCCGCGTCCGTCCAGGGCAGGACCGGACCGGCGGCACCTGCCGGGTCGCGGCCCGCGATGACGACACGTACCCGGTCGCGGGTCTGCGCGAGCTGGACGGCCGGCGCGTAGCAGCCGTCGCCCGCGTCCGCGTCCGCGCGGTCCAGCGCTGCGCGCACGGTGTCGTACGCGGCCGGGTCGGCGAAGTACGCGGCGAGCGTCCGGGCGCAGCGCCGGTGCCGCGCGTAGGCGCGCAGCGGCGCGGTGAAGGCGCGCGCGGTCATCCGGACCTCCCAGGCGATCCGGCGGCAGGCGCGGCGGAAGCCGCCCTGTTTGCGCACGGCGCGGCCGATGAGCCAGAGGATCAGGACGAGCGCGACGAGGAAGCCGATGAGGATCAGCCAGGAGTTGCGGTCCGGCATGCCGAGGGCCAGCGGCAGCGGCGCGTGCGCCCCCGCCGGACCCGGCGGCGCCGCGTGGCCGACGCCGCTCATCCGCGCTCCCCGGCCTCGGGCGCGGCCGCCCGCCGCAGGTGGTGCATGGCGTGGTGCAGCCGGGACTTCACCGTGCCGGGCGGTATGCCCAGCGCGTGCGCCGTGTCGGGGCCGGAACAGCCGAGCAGGTATGTGTACACCAGAACCTCTCGATGGGGGCGGGACAGTTGGGCGAGCAACCCGACGACGTGCGTCCGCTCCACGACGTGCGCGATGTCGTCCGCGGGGCCGGCCGTCTCCGGCGGCAGCCCGGTCGGCACGGCCGGCCGGGAGCTGTCGCGCCGGCTCCAGTCGATCACGACGTTGCGGGCGACCCTGAACAGCCAGGGCAGTCCCGGTTCCCACCCGGCCTCGCGCCGGGTGTCCCGGACGCGCGAGGCGTCGCTTTCCAGCCAGGCACGCAGCAGCGTCTCCTGGACGACGTCCTCCGCGCGCTGCGGATCGGCGGGCAACAGGCCGGTGACGTACCGTAACAGCGGCTGGCGGTGGGTCAGGACGAGGCGCGTGATGCGGTCCTCGGCGAACGGCCGCATGGGCGGCGGGGGGACCGGCCCGGGGCGCTCCGGCGCGGCGGCAGGGCCTCGGGCCGAAGTCGCCGGTTCGGTCATCGTCGTGCTGCCTCAGGGGGTCTCGGGACGCCGGTCCGCAGGCCGGGGGCGGGTGGTTGCTACTACCACGGACCACACCCTAATCAGCCGCCGCCAAGCGCGGCAAAACACCCCGGCAGCACACCGGCACCCCGCTCCGCGTCCGGCCGCGCGGCCTGTGATGCAACTTTGAACATTCGGCACCAATTCCGGCAACCACGCCCCCGACCAGGCACCTTCCGCTAGATCCAGCCTTCCAACGACTTCATGAAGCCGTCGAAGTCGTCCCGGTGGATGACGTGCGCGGCGCCCTCGACCGTACGGACCTCGAAGCCGCGCGCCGCCACCCGCTCCTTGTCCGCCTCCGTGAAGAGGAAGCCCTCCCCCGCCACCTGCACCAGGGAGGGCACGACCGCCCGCTCCGGTATGCGTTCCTGCTGATGGCTGCCGGAGAGGGCGAGCGCGCCGGCCTCGTCCCAGGCGTCGATCGTCGCCAGTTCCAGCTGTACGTCGGCCTCCTCCCAGCGCGGGTTGAAGCTGCGCACCATCTGCGGGGTGGCGTGCTTGAACTCCGCGAAGAACGCGGTGTCCATCGGCAGCCGGGTGTTGCCGCGGGTCCAGGCCGGCTCCGAGTAGACGGCGCGCTGGGGGTTCAGCCGTTCCACGGCCAGCGAGAGCGCCATCGCGCCGAGGGAGTGCCCCAGCGCCAGTTCCACGTCCGCGGGCAGGGTCTCCACCAGGTCGTCGGCGAACAGCGCGGCACTGTAGGGGCCGCGCGGGCTCGCGCCGTGGCCGCGCAGGTCGACGGCGATGACCCGGTAACCGTGGTCGGCCAGCGCCGGGCCCACCCGGCGCCAGGTGCGGTGGTCCGACATGATGCCGTGGACCAGCACCGCGACCCGCTCACCGGTCCCCCACTCGTGGGTGTGCAGCTGCATGACGGAACCTTTCTGTCACATCCGGCGCCCGGTCGGGCGACGCACCGGTCCGATCTCCCCGTACACGACATTCTGCCCGTACGGGAAATGCACGTAGGGCCAGGAATCCGGCCCACCGACCGTGCCCCTACGGGCCGGTCGGACTGCCCGTCTCACAGCCAGTCGGTCTCCGGCGTGGCCTCCCGGAGAGCGCGCGCCGCGCCCGTGCGGATCGGTTCGCCGTGCGCCACGCACAGGGTGTCCACGCCGGGCAGCACGGCGAGCCGCCGGAACGAGGCGATGGCCGCCTCCCGGTCGACGTTGAACGGGCCGAGCACGAGGGGGCCGTCCAGCCCCAGGCCCATGGTGTCGCCGGTGAACAGCACACCGGCGGCGGGCAGATGGAGGACGATGCTGCCCGGCGTGTGGCCCGGGACGTGCAGGACGTGGGCCGGCTCCGGCCAGTCGTCGAGGATGTCGCCGTCGTGCAGTTCGGTGTCCACCCGCACGTGCCGGAGCGGCGGCGTGCCCGCCTCGGCCAGCCCCGCCAGGACCTGTTCGTGCAGGGCCTGCTCCTTGGGGGTGAGGTGCGGCGGCGGCTCGGGGGCGGTGCCGCTGATGTACGGGGCGTCCGCCGCGCCCACCAGGACCCGGGCTCCGGTGGCGTCCACGAGGTCGGCGGCCGAGCCCATGTGGTCGATGTGGAAGTGGGTGATCACGATCTGCCGCAGCGCGTCCGGCCGCCCGCCGATGGCGGCCAGCGCGTCCAGGATGGCGGGCGCCGAGCCCGGCACGCCGGTGTCGACGGCCGCGAAACCGCCGTCGGAGAGCCGTACGAGGTAGACGTGCCCCGCCGGGAACGGCACGTACCAGATGCCGGGGACCATCTGCTCGGGAGCGGTGGGGGCGGGTACGGCAGCGGTGGGGGCGGGTGTGGTGTCCGAAGAGGCATCCATGATCGGGACGCTAACGGGTGCCCCTCGCAGGGTCACCCGCTTTGCGCCCAGGGCGGATTGGGCCGACGGCGAACGTCCGCCGCTCGCCGCCCCCGTTACCCCTGCCGCCCCTGCTCCTGGAAGGCGGGCAGCGCGAACACCCGCTCCTTGGCGGGCTCGTCCATGAGCTCCACCAGCGGCAGCACCGCGTCCCACAGGTCGCGCTTCTCCACGTCCAGCACCATCGCGTCCAGCTCCGCGTCCGGCAGCCCCCCCGCCGCGTCCGCCACCGCCTTGCGCGACTCCGGCGGCAACACGCCCACCAGCGGCAGGAACTCCGCCCACAGCCCGGTCGCCACCACCGCCCGCACCACCCCGCCGAGCACCTCGGCGTCGCGCAGCGACGGCAGCGCGGCCACCGCGCACCGGTCCTCCTCGGACAGCAGCGCCACCAGCGGCAGCAGCGCCTCCCACAGCCCCTGTTCGTGTGCGGTGCGCACCAGCCCGTCCAGCCGTACGGGGTCCTGCCGGGCGGCCAGCGCCGCCATCCGGGCGCGCCGCTCGGGCCCGGCCAGCCCGGCCACCGCCAACGCCTCGGGCCACAGTCCGTCCCCGGCCGCGGCCACCACGGAAGCCAGCCGCTCCTCCCCCATCAAGTCCAGGATGGCGTCGAGGCGTTCGGGCATGTCGATGAAGAAGCCGACGCGCAGCACCACGCCGTCGTCGATGAGCTGGAGTATGCGCCGCAGGGCCCCCTCGCGCAGATGGCCGACGAAGCGGCCCATCGTCAGATGGTCGCCGCGCTCGGCGAGGGCGACGGCGATACGGACCACCAGGTCCTCGTCCAGCCGGTCGACTATCGCGGCGATACGGCGGGGGTCGAGGTGGCCGCAGGACTCGGCGGTGAAGGCGACCGGCAGCTTCTCGATGATGTCGGCGGCGCGCGCCGGTTCCAGCCGCCCGGCCACGGAGGCGGCGAGCCGCGGCCCGAGCGCCTTCTGCGAGATGGCGGCGGCGACCCCGGCCGGGACGAGTCTGGTGGCGGCGGCGATGCGGTCGAGCATGTCCGGCACGTCGTCGTAGAGCGCGTCGACGGTACGGGCACGGAGCTGCCGTACGTCCTCGGCGGGCAGCCCGTGCAGGAAGTCCAGCTGTTCCGGCAGGACGTCGAGCAATTGGGCGATCTTCTGCGCCTCGGCGCGGTTGCTGAGCGTGTCCATGGAGGTCACCGTCCGGTCGGCGAAGTCGGCGGAAGCATCTGCGGAATCAGCAGGATCAGCGGAACAGAATGCGGCGCACGGGGCCGCGGGCGAGGGCGGGCACCAGCTTCAGGGCCTCTTCGG
This sequence comes from Streptomyces sp. NRRL F-5755, assembly GCF_001279365.1. Classification (NCBI taxonomy): domain Bacteria; kingdom Bacillati; phylum Actinomycetota; class Actinomycetes; order Kitasatosporales; family Streptomycetaceae; genus Streptomyces; species Streptomyces sp. NRRL F-5755. Next base: position 29,644 of record NZ_LGCW01000314.1, read on the forward strand.
CCGCGTCGTTGAGACCGGCGGCGTGGCTCTCGCGGCGGGCGCGCACCGCGCGCGCCAGGAGGGCGAGCTGTTCGGGTGCGGCGGCGGCGAGGCCGGGCGGCGGCGGTGCGCCGAGCGCTTCGGCCAGCTCGCGCAGGGCCGGGGAGTCCGGGCCCGCGCCGGCTTGTGAGCCTGTACCTGTACCCGTGCTCGTACCTGTACCTGGACGTGTACCCACCGGTCCTCCCGGGGTGCGGCTGCGTCGGCTGCCCAGCAGCGTCGTTCCGCGCTGACTTTTAGTCAATAGCGCGGACCGGACGAACCGGCGCTCCCGGGAATGTCACACCCTCCTGGGAGTTCACGTCACCGCCTAGGCTCGCCCGTATGAGCCCTTCCATCGCCACCAACACCCGCGTGGACCTCGACGGCCTGCTGGAGTTCGTCCGCCCCCGCCACCGCGCGATCCTGCTCACCCGCCGCTCCGACGGCACCCCGCAGGCGTCCCCGCTGACCTGCGGCGTCGACGACTCGGGGCGCCTGGTGATGTCCACGTATCCGGAGCGCGCCAAGGTGCGCAACGCCCGCCGCAGCCCGTCGGTGAGCGTGCTCGTGCTGTCGGACGACTGGAACGGCCCCTGGGTGCAGGTCGACGGCGAGGCGGAGGTCCTGGACGCACCGGACTCGGTCGAGCCGCTGGTCGAGTACTACCGCAACATCGCGGGCGAGCACCCGGACTGGCACGAGTACCGCGCCGCGATGATCACGCAGGGCAAGTCGCTGATCCGGGTGACGCCGTTGCGGTGGGGGCCGATCGCCAAGGGCGGCTTCCCGGCCCGCCTCGTGGAGGACTCGTAACTCATTCACGGAGGAGCGCGGAGGCGGGCGCCGGGACCACGCCCGCCGCACGCCCTCAACGGGTCCTGTACGCCCCGCCGTTGACGCCGATCACCTGTCCCGTGATGTGCCGCGCCCCCTCGGACGCCAGGAACGCGACCGTCGCCGCGATGTCCTCGGGCCGGCCCGCGCGGCCGGTCGCGGTCTGGGCGATCAACTGGGCGCGCCGCTCGTCGGCGAGGTGGTCCCGGAAGAACTCGGTGTCCTCGATGTAGCCGGGCGAGACGACGTTGGCGGTGACGCCGCGCGGGCCGAGCGTGTTCGCCAGGTCGAGGTCCCAGGTGGTCAGCCCGGCCTTGGCCGCGCCGTAGGCACCGAGCGAACCGGCGCCCCGGTCCGCGGCGATCGAGCCGATGTGCACCACGGCGCCGCCCGGGGCGAGCCGGGCCTCGACGGCCTTGGTGGTGAGGGCGGCGGTGAGCAGGTTGGCGTCGAGGTTGGCCCGGAAGGCGCGGGCGTACGAGGCCAGGTCGTCGCCCGGCGCGTCGTCCAGGTCGGTGTTGCCGCCGGCGTTGTTGACCAGGACGTCGATCGAGGCGGGCAGTTCGGCGAGCAGGCGGTCCAGCGCGGCGGGGTCGGTGTGGTCGCAGACGACCGCGCGGGCGCCGGTCTCCTCGGCGGCCTTCTCCAGGGGCGCGGGGCGGCGGCCGGTGATGACGACCGCGTCGCCCTGTGCGGCGAAGTGGCGGGCGACGGCCAGGCCGATGCCGGTGGCGCCGCCGGTGACCAGGATGGTGCGTGACATAAGGTAGCTCCCGACGTCAGTCATTCAGGTCTAAATTTAGGTCTGAACGTAACATCCCCAGGAGGGCCCATGGCAAGCGCGGACGCCCCGTACCCCGTCCAGGAGATCGCCGACGCCTGGGAACGCGAGCGCCCCGGAACCCCCGTCTCGGCCATCGGGATCGTCACGCCCGTCTGGCAGCTGGCCAAGCTGCTCGGCGACGACCGGCGCCGGGTGCTGGCCCGCGCCGGGGTGGACACCGCAACGCTCGACCTGCTCAGCGTGCTGCGCCGGGCCGGTGAGCCGTACACCCTCAGCACCCGCGACCTGGCGGCGCGCTCCATGGTGACGGCCGGCGCGGTCTCGCAGCGCGTCGCGCGCGCCGAGCGCGAGGGGCTGGTGGTGCGCCGCGCGGGCGAGGGCCGCCCCCGTACGGTGTGGGTGGAACTGACCCCGGCGGGACACGAACTCGTCGAGCGGACCGTGGACCAGGTGCTGTACCGGGAGGCGGAGCTGGTCGGCGGCCTGACCCCGGACCAGCAGGAACAGCTCAGGGAGCTGTTGAAGCTGCTGCTCCAGGACGTGCAGGCGCGGCTGGGCGACGACCGGATCACGCAGGTGGGCGAGTAGGCGCGGGCAGGGAAAAGAGTGCGGCGCCTGCCCTCCGGTCGGGGAGGGGGACAGGCGCCGCGGTGTTCCGCACGTCTTTGTGCGGGACATTCATGAGCCGGGGGTCGTCACACGGTCAGTGCGCGGTCCGTCGGCTTGATGGGGGCGGGCAGCGCGCTGGCACCCGCGAGGTAGCGGTCCACGCCGCGCGCCGCGGAGCGGCCCTCGGCGATGGCCCAGACGATCAGCGACTGGCCGCGGCCCGCGTCACCGGCGACGTACACGCCGGGGACGTTGGTGGCGAAGTCGGCGTCGCGGGCGATGTTGCCGCGCGCGTCCAGCTCCAGGCCGAACTGCTCGACGAGACCGTTCTCCTGGTCGGTGCCGGTGAAGCCCATGGCCAGGGTGACCAGCTGCGCGGGGATCTTCCGCTCGGTGCCCGGCTTCGGCTCCGGACGGCCGTCCTTGAACTCCACCTCGACCAGGTGCAGCCACTGGACGTTGCCGTCCTCGTCGCCCTCGAAGTGGGTGGTGGAGACGGAGTACAGCCGCTCGCCGCCCTCCTCGTGCGCCGAGGTGACCTTGTAGAGCATCGGGAAGGTCGGCCACGGCTGGTTCGGGTTCCGCTCGTCGCCGGGCTTGCCCATGATCTCCAGCTGGGTGACGGACTTCGCGCCCTGGCGGTGCGCGGTGCCGACGCAGTCGGCTCCGGTGTCGCCGCCGCCGATGACCACGACGTGCTTGCCCTCGGCGGTGATCGGGGAGACCGTCAGGTCGCCCTCCTGCACCTTGTTGGCGAGCGGCAGGTACTCCATCGCGAAGTGGACGCCGTTCAGCTCGCGGCCCGGGACCTTCAGGTCGCGGGAGGTGGTGGCACCGGCGGCGATCACGACGGCGTCGTAGCGCTTGCGCAGCTTGGCGGCGTCGATGTCCCGGCCGATCTCCACCTCCGTACGGAACTTGGTGCCTTCCGCCCGCATCTGCTCGATACGGCGGTTGATGTGGCGCTTTTCCATCTTGAACTCGGGGATGCCGTACCGGAGGAGGCCCCCGATACGGTCCGCGCGCTCGTAGACGGCGACGGTGTGGCCCGCCCGGGTCAGCTGCTGGGCGGCGGCCAGGCCGGCCGGGCCGGAGCCGATGACGGCGACCGTCTTGCCGGACAGGCGCTCCGGCGGCTGCGGGGTGACGTCCCCGTTGTCCCACGCCTTGTCGATGATGGTGACCTCGACGTTCTTGATGGTCACCGGCGGCTGGTTGATGCCCAGCACACACGCCGACTCGCAAGGGGCCGGGCACAGGCGACCGGTGAACTCCGGGAAGTTGTTGGTCGCGTGCAGCCGCTCGCTGGCGGCCGTCCAGTCCTCGCGGTACGCGTAGTCGTTCCACTCGGGGATGAGGTTGCCCAGCGGACAGCCGTTGTGGCAGAAGGGAATGCCGCAGTCCATGCAGCGCCCGGCCTGCTTGCTGATGATCGGCAGCAGCGAACCGGGGACGTAGACCTCGTTCCAGTCCCGGACGCGCTCCTCGACGGGGCGGGTCTTGGCGACCTCGCGGCCGGTGGTCAGGAAGCCCTTGGGGTCAGCCATTGATCGCCGCCTCCATCATCTTCTCGTGGGTCTCGGACTCGGAGAGCCCGGCTCGCTCGGCGGCGTCCTTGGCGGCGAGCACTGCCTGGTAGGTGGCCGGAATGACCTTGCTGAAGCGGGTCAGCGCGGCGTCCCAGTCGGCGAGCAGCTTCTCGGCGACGGTGGAGCCGGTCTCCTCCTGGTGGCGGCGCACCACATCGTGCAGCCACGCGCGGTCGGTGGCGTCCAGCTCGGTGGTCACGGCGGCGGTCAGCTCACGGTTGACGTTGGCCGGGTCCAGGTCGATGACGTACGCGATACCGCCGGACATACCGGCCGCGAAGTTGCGCCCGGTCTCGCCCAGGACGACGGCGTGGCCGCCCGTCATGTACTCGCAGCCGTGGTCGCCGACGCCCTCGGAGACCACCGTGGCACCGGAGTTGCGGACGCAGAACCGCTCGCCGACCTTGCCGCGCAGGAACAGTTCGCCGCCGGTGGCACCGTAGGCGAGGGTGTTGCCCGCGATGGTCGAGTACTCGGCGAGGTGGTCGGCACCGCGGTCCGGGCGGACCACGATCCGGCCGCCCGACAGGCCCTTGCCGACGTAGTCGTTGGCGTCGCCCTCCAGGCGCAGCGTGATGCCGCGCGGCAGGAACGCGCCGAAGGACTGGCCGGCCGAGCCGGTGAAGGTGATGTCGATGGTGTCGTCGGGCAGGCCCGCGCCGCCGAACTTCTTGGTCACCTCGTGGCCGAGCATGGTGCCCACGGTCCGGTTGATGTTACGGATCGCCACCTGCGCCCGTACGGGCTGCGCGGCCTCGGCGGTGTCCGCGGACAGCGCGTCGGCGGCCAGCTTGATCAGCTCGTTGTCGAGCGCCTTCGCCAGGCCGTGGTCCTGGGCGGCGATCTGGTGGCGTACGGCGCCCTCGGGCAGCTCGGGCACGTGCAGCAGCGGGGCCAGGTCCAGGCCCTGCGCCTTCCAGTGGTTGACCGCCCGGGCGGTGTCGAGCAGGTCGGCGTGGCCGATCGCCTCGTCCAGCGTCCGGAAGCCCAGCTCGGCCAGCAGCTCGCGGACCTCCTCGGCGATGAACTCGAAGAAGTTGACGATGTACTCGGCCTTGCCGCTGAAGCGCTCGCGCAGCGTCGGGTTCTGGGTGGCGATGCCGACCGGGCAGGTGTCCAGGTGGCACACCCGCATCATGACGCAGCCGGAGACCACCAGCGGCGCGGTCGCGAAGCCGTACTCCTCGGCGCCCAGCAGGGCGGCGATGACCACGTCGCGGCCGGTCTTGAGCTGGCCGTCGGTCTGCACCACGATCCGGTCGCGCAGCCCGTTGAGCAGCAGCGTCTGCTGCGTCTCGGCCAGGCCCAGCTCCCAGGGGCCGCCCGCGTGCTTCAGGGAGGTCAGCGGGGACGCACCCGTACCGCCGTCGTGGCCGGAGATCAGGACCACGTCCGCGTGCGCCTTGGAGACACCCGCGGCGACCGTGCCGACGCCGACCTCGGAGACCAGCTTCACGTGGATGCGGGCCTGCGGGTTGGCGTTCTTCAGGTCGTGGATGAGCTGGGCGAGGTCCTCGATGGAGTAGATGTCGTGGTGCGGCGGCGGGGAGATCAGGCCGACGCCCGGCGTCGAGTGCCGGGTCTTGGCCACCCACGGGTAGACCTTGTGGCCGGGCAGCTGGCCGCCCTCGCCGGGCTTGGCGCCCTGCGCCATCTTGATCTGGATGTCGTCGGAGTTGACCAGGTATTCGCTGGTCACGCCGAACCGGCCGGACGCCACCTGCTTGATCGAGGAGCGGCGCGCCGGGTCGTACAGGCGCTCCGGGTCCTCGCCGCCCTCACCGGTGTTGGACTTGCCGCCCAGCTGGTTCATGGCGATGGCGAGGGTCTCGTGCGCCTCCTTGGAGATGGAGCCGTACGACATGGCGCCCGTCGAGAAGCGCTTGACGATCTCGGAGGCGGGCTCGACCTCCTCCAGCGGCACCGAGGGGCGGTCGGACTTGAACGAGAACAGGCCGCGCAGCGTCATCAGGCGCTCGGACTGCTCGTTCACCCGCTGCGTGTACTGCTTGAAGATGTCGTAGCGGCGCGAGCGGGTGGAGTGCTGGAGGCGGAAGACCGTGTCCGGGTCGAACAGGTGCGGCTCGCCCTCGCGGCGCCACTGGTACTCGCCGCCGATGTCCAGCGCGCGGTGGGTGGCGGCAATGCCGGTGGCCGGGTACGCCTTGGCGTGCCGGGCCGCGACCTCCTTGGCGATCACGTCGATGCCGGCGCCGCCGATCTTCGTGGTGGTGCCGTGGAAGTAGGCGTCCACGAAGGACTGGTCCAGGCCGACGGCCTCGAAGACCTGGGCGCCCCGGTAGGAGGCGACGGTGGAGATGCCCATCTTGGACATCACCTTCAGGACGCCCTTGCCCAGCGCCTTGATCAGGTTCTTGATCGCGGCCTCGGGGTCGGTGTCCTTCGGCAGGAACGTACCGGCGCGGACCAGGTCCTCGACGGACTCCATCGCCAGGTACGGGTTGACGGCGGCCGCGCCGTACCCGATGAGCAGCGCGACGTGGTGCACCTCGCGCACATCACCGGCCTCGACCAGCAGACCGACCTGGGTGCGCTGCTTGGTGCCGATCAGGTGGTGGTGCACCGCGGCGGTCAGCAGCAGGGACGGGATGGGCGCGTGCTCGGCGTCCGAATGGCGGTCGGAGAGCACGATCAGACGGGCGCCGTCCTCGATGGCGGCGTCGGCCTCGGCGCAGATCCGGGCGATCCGGGCGGCCAGTGCCTCGCCACCGCCGGAGACCCGGTACAGACCGGAGAGGGTGACCGCCTTCATGCCCGGCATGTCGCCGTCGGCGTTGATGTGGATGAGCTTGGCCAGCTCATCGTTGTCGATCACCGGGAAGGGCAGCGTGACGCTGCGGCAGGAGGCCGCGGTCGGCTCCAGCAGATTGCCCTGCGGGCCCAGCGAGGAGATCAGCGAGGTGACCAGCTCCTCGCGGATGGCGTCCAGCGGCGGGTTGGTGACCTGCGCGAACAGCTGGGTGAAGTAGTCGAACAGCAGCCGCGGGCGCTCGGAGAGGGCGGCGATCGGCGAGTCCGTGCCCATCGAGCCGATCGGCTCGGCGCCGGTCTTGGCCATCGGCGCCAGGATGACGCGCAGCTCCTCCTCGGTGTAGCCGAAGGTCTGCTGGCGGCGGGTGACCGAGGCGTGGGTGTGCACGATGTGCTCGCGCTCGGGCAGGTCGGCCAGCTCGATCAGACCCGCGTCCAGCCACTCCTGGTACGGGTGCTCGGCGGCGAGCTGCGCCTTGATCTCGTCGTCCTCGATGATGCGGTGCTCGGCGGTGTCCACCAGGAACATCCGGCCGGGCTGCAGGCGGCCCTTGCGCACGACCTTGGCCGGGTCGATGTCCAGGACGCCGACCTCGGAGGAGAGCACCACCAGGCCGTCGTCGGTGACCCAGTAGCGCCCCGGGCGCAGGCCGTTGCGGTCCAGGACCGCGCCGACCTGGGTGCCGTCGGTGAAGGTGACGCAGGCCGGGCCGTCCCAGGGCTCCATCATCGTGGAGTGGTACGCGTAGAACGCCCGCCGCGCCGGGTCCATGGAGGTGCTGTTCTCCCACGCCTCCGGGACCATCATCAGCACCGAGTGCGGCAGCGACCGGCCGCCGAGGTGCAGCAGTTCCAGGACCTCGTCGAAGGAGGCCGAGTCGGAGGCGTCCGGCGTACAGACCGGGAACAGGCGCTCCAGGTTGTCGCTGTTGCCGGTGGCGTCGGCGAAGAGCTTGCTGGCGAGCTGCGACTCGCGGGCCCGCATCCAGTTGCGGTTGCCCTGGACGGTGTTGATCTCACCGTTGTGGGCGACGAAGCGGTACGGGTGGGCCAGCGGCCAGCTCGGGAAGGTGTTGGTGGAGAACCGCGAGTGGACCAGCGCGATGGCGGTCGCGAAGCGGCGGTCGGACAGGTCCGGGAAGAACGGCTCCAGCTGCCCCGTGGTCAGCATGCCCTTGTAGACGATCGTGCGCGCGGACAGCGAGGGGAAGTAGACCCCGGCCTCGCGCTCGGCGCGCTTGCGCAGCACGAACGCCTTGCGGTCCAGCGCCAGGCCGGTGTCCTTGCCGTGCTTGTCGGCGACGAACAGCTGGGAGAAGGCGGGCATCGTGGCGCGGGCGCCGTTGCCGAGCAGCTGCGGGGCGACCGGGACGACCCGCCAGCCGAGGACGTCCAGGCCCTCTTCGGACGCGAGCGTCTCGATCCGCGAGACGGCGGCCGCGGCGTCCTCGGCCACGGAGGGCAGGAAGGCGATGCCGACGGCGTACGCACCGGCCTCGGGGAGCGAGAAAGAAACGCTCTCCCGCAGGAAGGCGTCCGGGATCTGCAGGAGGATGCCGGCGCCGTCACCGGAGTCGGGCTCGGAGCCGGTCGCGCCGCGGTGTTCCAGGTTGCGCAGGACCGTGAGGGCCTGCTCGACCAGCGCGTGGTCGGCCTCACCGGTCAGGGTCGCCACGAAGCCGACGCCGCAGGCGTCGTGTTCGTTGCGGGGGTCGTACATTCCCTGCGGGGCGGGGCGCCCGTCCAAGGGCGACCAGGCGGCGCCGGCGCTGCCGGTGGTCGCGGAGTGCGTGGACGCGGAACGCATCGGCTCTCCCAACGTCGTCGTGGCATGTGGTGTAGCCGAGGGACGACGTTGGCCCTCCGCGAAATTTCGTGCAGGTTACAGGATGGCTCGCTTCTCGAAAAGCGGATAGAGCCTTCCAGCATGCGGACACCACTGGTGGCGGTGGACCGGGGACGCGGGCGGACGGATCGACCTCCGCCGGCGTCGTGAGCGCCGTTTCAGAGCAGGCGACATTGCCCGCAACGCTTGGGCCTTATGCCCGGCCCCCGGCGGCGTGAAACCGCCAAGTAACACTTTAATTATGCGGGCGCCCGCATAGCGCTGCACGGGGCGTCACCCTACGGCCGTACCGAACAGTGCGCCCAGGACGTACGTCACACCCGCCGCGGCGCCACCGAGGGCCAGCTGCCGCAGCCCGCTGAACCACCAGGACCGTGCCGTCACCCGGGCCACGACCGCCCCGCACCCGAAGAGTCCCACCAGCGCCAGCAGCACCGCGGGCCACAGCTGGGAGGCGCCCAGCAGGTACGGCAGCACCGGCAGCAGCGCGCCCAGCGCGAACGACCCGAAGGACGAGACGGCGGCGACCATCGGCGACGGCAGGTCGGACGGGTCGATGCCCAGCTCCTCGCGGGCGTGGATCTCCAGCGCCTGCTCCGGGTCCTTCGACAACTGCTTGGCCACCTCGCGGGCCAGCTCCGGCTCGACACCGCGCGACTCGTACAGCGCGGCCAGCTCCTCCAGCTCGTCCTTGGGGTGCTTGCGCAGCTCGCGCCGCTCCACGTCCAGCTCGGCGAGGACCAGCTCGCGCTGCGAGGCCACCGAGGTGTACTCGCCGGCCGCCATCGAGAAGGCACCGGCGGCCAGCCCCGCGAGGCCGGTGATGACGATGGTCTGCTGCGAGACCGCGCCGCCGGCGACGCCGGTCATCAGAGCGAGGTTCGACACCAGCCCGTCCATCGCGCCGAAGACGGCGGGGCGCAGCCAGCCGCCGTTCACATCGCGGTGGGTGTGGTTGTCGCGGTGGGCTATGTGCGTGGGCGCCGAGGCGTCCATGACTTCCATGACGGACATGTAGGGACCCGTTCCCTTCTCGCGAGGTGTGGGCCGACTCCGGCGCTTCCCCCTCCAACACCTCGACGCTATGCGTCACTTGCCCGTTCGCGCTAGCAAGGAAGGCCGAACTTACCTCTCTGACCTGCGGCTTTGCGGAGGCGGTGGCTGCGGGTGAGGGGTGGATCACAGAGGGCGGATGCGGCGGAATGCGGAAAGCCGCATTCAAGACTGCGGAAAACCTCAGTGCGGGCGGGGGTGCGGAGGCGAGATTCTGTAAACGTTTCCAGCAGGCGGTACGGGATGTGGGAGGGGGCGGTGGGGATG
>NZ_LGCW01000315.1:0-38822 GCF_001279365.1 Streptomyces sp. NRRL F-5755
GGCCGGTGCGGGTGGGGTGGCGTGGGTTCGGCCGGTCCGTTCCGGGTGCGGAGGCGGGGGTCGGCCGGTCTGTTCTGAGTGCGGCGGCACGAGCCGGCCGGTCCGTTCCGGGGGCGGCGATGCGCGTCTGACCGGTCCGTTCCGGGCGCGGCGGCACGGGTCCGACCAGTCCGTTGCGGGTGCGGTGGCGTGGGTTCGGCGGGTCCGTTCCGAGTACGTGACGCGGGTCCGACCAGTCCGTTGCGGGCGCGGTGACGCGAGCCCGGCCGGTCCGTTCCGAGTGCGGTGCACGGGCCCGGCCGGTCCGTTCCGAGTACGGCGACGCGCGTCCGACCAGCCCGTTCCGGGCGCCGCCGCACCGGCCCGACCGGCTCGTTTCGTACCCGGCGTGAGAATCCGCCGTCCCCGGGCACCCGGGCAGCATGAACGATGCACCGAAGAACCCGGACCCGGTACCGGAGCGCACCGCCGGCCTGGAGCCGGGCGGCGGCGTGCCGCCGGGTGAGACGCCGCCCGCCGAGGGCAGCACCCCGGACGCCGGGCCGCTGGAGACCCACAACCCGACCCGTGGCTGGTCCAAGGGCCCGCTGCTGGCGCTCGCCGTCGTGGTCGTCCTCGTCGCGGCCTTCTTCATCGCCCGGATCTGGGGCGCGTAGGCCGCCGCCGGGCCGCGCGCCGCGGCCGGGCACGCCGCCGTACGGTACGCACCCGGCCGAAGCGCGCCCGCCTCAGGAGGACGGCTTGCGCAACGGCCCCGTGTAGTCCCGGAACAGCAGGATCGCGCCGTCCCGGATGCGGAAGAACTGCACCGAGCGGCCCTCGAACGCGTCGCCGCGCCCCACGCCCTTGGTGAGCGTCTCCGCGACGACGACCTCCGGGTCCTCGGTGCGGTGCACCGCGAGCGTCACCAGCGCGTCGATGCGCAGCGCGCCCATCGCCGCCCGCGCGAACGCCCGGATCGCCTCCCGGCCCTCGATCCGGTCGGGCACGCCGGGTCCCGCGAAGGGCAGTTCGATCACTCCGTCCGGCGCGAACAGGTCCGCGAAGGCGTCCGCGTCCTGCCCCGTGACGGCGGCGCGCCGCTGTTCGAGAACGTCCAAGGGGCTCACAGCAGGCACGGTCCCTCCGATCGGCCGCACGCCGGGCCGGCGGTCCGTGCGCCGGCCCCTTGACGCCGAGCAGATTAGCGCCGCGCCGCGCGGAGAGTCAGCCGTACGGGCGTACGGGCAGGCGCTTTCACGGGGAGCCCGCGGAGTCCTCCGTTCCGCCGCGCAGCGCCGCGAGCGCGGCGGCCGGGTCCTCGGCCGCCGGACCTGCGGGCGTCCACTGCCCGCGCTCCTTCCGGTACGGCCACCAGCGCCCGTCACGCCCGTACCTGAGCTGCGCGTCGGCGCCGATGACAGTCCACCGGTTGCGGTCGTGGCGCAGGCGTGGTGGCGGCTCGTCCTCGTCCCAGGCGTTGAGCTGTGCCGTAGCGCGCGCCAAGGCCGCAGGCTCCGGCGTCCACTCCTCCTCCAGGACCGCGAGCGCCGGGGCTCCGCCGTACTCCCACGCCCGTACGGCCAGGGCCAGCCCCTTGGCCGTACGCCCGGAACCGGCCGCCAGCCGCGCCGCGATCCGGGGTTCCGGACCGGCCGCCGCCAACCGTACGGCGTCCTGCGCGCACGTCAGCGGCGCCTGCGGCGGGCTGTCCGCGTGGCCGGGGGACAGCGCGTCGGCGAGCAGGCGCTGAGCGCGCGCCGCCGTATCGCTGATCAGGAACTCCAGCGCTGCCACCTCCACTCCGGGCGCCGGATCGGTCCCGCCGCCGAGAACCGGCACGGCACCCGGCTCGTCCACGTACGGCGGAGGTGCGGGCAGCGGCGGCAGGATGTCCCGGGCCGCGTACGCCTCCGCCGCCGGTATGCCGTCGGCCTCCACCGGTTCCGCGGCCTGCCCACTGGACGCGCACTCCTCCGAGGCTTCCCGCGCGCGCGAGGCGGTACGGGCCTGAAGGTCCTCCAGCAGCTCCCGCTCACCCCGTCCACGCATCAGCAGCAGCACGAACGGGTCCTCGTCCAGCAAGCGCGCCACCTGATGGCAGAGCGCAGCGGTATGGGCACAGTGGTCCCATGCCCCGCAGCCGCACTCCGCCTCCAAGTCGCCGATTCCCGGAAGGAGTTCGATCCCGGCCGCTGCCGCGTCCTCCACCAGGTGCGGCGGCATGTCATGGTCCAGCAGCGCCGCGATGTGCCCGGCCCGGTCCGCGACCAGATCCAGGAACCGGTCCCAGTCCGCCCCGTCCAGCTCCTGGAGCAGTACGTCACAGCGGTGCCGCGTGCCGTCGCGGTCCTGGACGACCGCGGTGATGCGGCCGGGCCGTACGGACACCGCCCCCACCGCGCCCGCGCGCGCGTGCCGGCGGCCCTGCTTGACCTGCTGGCCGTCGAGCGCACTGTCGGCCAACGCCTTCAGCCAGGCCAGACCCCACCACGTCCGAGCGAACGCACCGCCGCGCACCGGCGGCAGAGCGGCGAAAGTGCGCTCCCGGGCGGGCGCCGGCCGGTACGTGTCCTCGTGGCGGCCCGGATCTTCCCGTGTGCCGGTCGTCTCGGTCATCGCTCGCTCCCTCGCAGTGCGACCAGGTCCGCCAGCTCGGCGTCGGTGAGTTCGGTCAGGGCGGCCTCGCCGGAGCCGAGCACCGCGTCCGCCAGCCGCTGTTTGCGCGCGAGCATCCCGGCGATCCGGTCCTCGACCGTGCCCTCGGTGACCATCCGGTGGACCTGCACCGGGCGGGTCTGGCCGATGCGGTACGCGCGGTCGGTGGCCTGCGCCTCGACCGCCGGGTTCCACCAGCGGTCGAAGTGCACGACATGGGCGGCCCTGGTCAGGTTGAGGCCGGTGCCCGCCGCCTTCAGCGACAGCAGGAACACCGGTACGTCACCGTCCTGGAAGCGCCGCACCATCTCCTCGCGCCGCGCGACCGGCGTACCGCCGTGCAGCAGCTGCGTCGGCACCCCGCGCGCCGCCAGGTGCGTTTCGAGCAGCCGCGCCATCCGGACGTACTGCGTGAACACCAGCACCCCCGCGTCGTCCTCGGCGAGGATCGTCTCCAGCAGCTCGTCCAGGAGCTCCACCTTCCCGGAGCGGCCCGCGATCCGGGGCCGCTCCTCCTTCAGGAACTGCGCAGGGTGGTTGCAGATCTGCTTGAGGGAGGTGAGCAGCTTGACCACCAGGCCGCGCCGCGCCAGGCCCTCCGCCGCCGCGATCTCGCCCAGCCCCTCGCGCACCGCAGCCTCGTACAGCCCGGCCTGTTCCCTGGTCAGCGCCACCGCGCGGTCCGTCTCCGTCTTCGGCGGCAGCTCGGGCGCGATGCCCGGGTCCGACTTGCGGCGGCGCAGCAGGAAGGGGCGGACGAGCCGGGCCAGCCGGTCGGCGGCGGCCGGGTCCGCGCCGCCCTCGACGGCCGTGGCGTACTGCTTGCGGAAGCGGCCCAGCGGGCCGAGCAGGCCCGGCGTGGTCCAGTCGAGGACGGCCCACAGCTCCGACAGGTTGTTCTCGACCGGCGTGCCGGTGAGCGCCACCCGGGCGCCCGCCGGAAGGGTGCGCAGCGCCCCGGCCGTCGCCGAGAACGGGTTCTTCACGTGCTGGGCCTCGTCGGCGACGACCAGCCCCCACCGGATGCCCGCCAGCTTCGCCGCGTCCAGCCGCATCGTGCCGTACGTGGTGAGGACGAACTCGCCGTCCGCCAGGCCGTCGAGGCTGCGCCGGTCCGCGTGGAAGCGGCGGACCGGCGTGCCGGGCGCGAACTTCTCGATCTCCCGCTGCCAGTTGCCCATCAGGGAGGCCGGGCAGACGACGAGCGTGGGGCCGGCGGCGGACGGGTCGCCCTGCCGGTGCAGGTGCAGCGCGATGAGGGTGACGGTCTTGCCCAGGCCCATGTCGTCGGCGAGGCAGCCGCCGAGGCCGAGCGAGGTCATCCGGTGCAGCCAGCCGAGCCCGCGCAACTGGTAGTCGCGCAGGGTGGCGGCGAGGGCGGCGGGCTGGGCGACGGGGGGCTCCGGGTGCGGCCGGTCGGCCGTGTCCCCGTCCGTCGCCGCCGTGTCCGCCGCCGTGAGCCGGTCGCGGAGGCGGGCCAGCCAGCCGGACGCCTGCACCTCCACGCGCGCGCCGTCGTCGGACTCGGCGGTCCCGGTGAGGGCCGCGCCGAGCGCGTCGATGGGCGTCACCTTGCGGTCCTGACGGTCCCGGGCCGTACGCAGCGCCTCCGGATCGACCAGCACCCACCGGTCGCGGAGCCGTACGAGCGGCCGCCCCGCCTCCGCCAGCCGGTCCAGCTCCGCCCTGCTGATCTCCTGGTCGCCGACGGCGAAACGCCAGCTGAAGGAGAGCAGCGCGTCGGCGGAGAGGAAGGACGGTGTTCCGGATGCCGCACGGTCGGGACCGGTAGGTTCCGGATCGGTGCGGGTTTCGGTTTCTCGGGCGTCATTTGGCGCGCCATCTTGATCGGGCGGCCCCACCACGGCCCGGGTGCTGAGCCCTCGTACCAGGTCCGCGGGCCAGTGCACCTCCACCCCGGCCGAGGCCAGCGCACGGGAGGCCGGGCCGAGCAGCTCGGCGATCTCCTCGTCCGCGAGGCCGAAGGAGTCCGGTACGGCGGCGGACAGCAGGGGCGTGAGCGGCGCCCAGGCCGCGGCGGCGCGGCGCAGCGTGAGCAGGGTGTCCATCCGGGCCCGCGGGCCGAACGCCTGCCCCGCGGGGGTGGTGCCCGCCCACACCTCGGACGCGTCGGCTACCAGGGCGGGGTCGGCGAGGTCGTGCAGTTGGAGCACGGCGGTGAAGCCGACGCCGTCCGGAACGCTGGTCCCGGCCTCGTTCGCCCCGGCCAGCCCCGCGACTTCGATGCGCAAGGAGATCCGTACGCCCGCGTCGTGCCCGGCCGCCACGTCCGCGGCCCATGCGCGTTGTTCGGGGATGTGCTGCGGCTCCGGCGCGGCGAAGGCCGGTCCGCCGGTGGCGAGGGAGGCGGCGGGGGAGCGGGGCAGCCCGTCCGCCACCGCGTCCAGGAACTCCCGTACCAGGCGCTCCGGTTCCGGCAGCAGTACGGGGGAGGCGGTGTCGGGGAGCGGCACCGCGTGCGCCTGGGGCGGCAACGACGCGGCAAGCTCGCGCAGCCGCTCGATGTCGGCGGGGTCGAGCGGACCCACGCGCCAGGCGTCGTGACCGGAACGGCTCACTCCGGGCAGCAGCCGCCCACGGGCGGCCAGATGGAGCGCCAGCACGGCGGCGGAGCCCCAGAAGGCCGCGGCCGCGTCGGCGCCAGGGGCCGTACGGGCGCGGGTGAGGACGGGCAGGGCGGCTGCGACGGGCAGCACGACGGCCGGTACGTCGCGGAGTTCGATGCCGGAGTCGGCGCTTCCGGTGCGGGTTCCCGCGCCGGGGGCGGGCACGGCGACGGTCAGCGACTGCGTCGGCAGCCCGGCGGTCTCGGCGGCATCGGTCGTTACGTCGACCGGTCCGCCGTCCGGCCGCCAGAACGCGACCTGCCCCGAACGAGGCGGGTCGGCCGGGAGGAAGACCGCGGCCCGGCGCGCGAGCGCGGGCGGCGGAGCGGATGGTGCCGCGGGAGGGGTGACCACGTGCAGCTAGCTCCTCAAGTTTGACTACTGGCGACCGGCCGCCCGAGGGTACAGCATCATCGGCCGTACCGACGACCGCCGCCATCGGCACACCGGTCCGCTCGTCGGCACCGATGGAACCCCTGGGGCCCGGCAGACGTTCACCGGATACCGAGAGCGGCGCCCGCCGCGGAAGGGACGGGAGAGATGTCCGTGAACGCAAAGGTCGCCATCGGCGGCGTCGCGGTGGGAGTGCTCCTGCTGTGGCTGCTGCCGTTCTGGGCGGCACTGCTGGTCATCGTGGGGGTGCCCGCGGTGGCCTATCTGACGCTGGACCCCTCGCAGCGGCGCAGGCTGCGGCGCGTGACCCGCAAGGAGATAGGGCACTGACCCACTGGTCGGTGACCGTGCGCCCGGCGGCGTGAGCCGGGCGGCCGGCAGACCGCGACGACGTCCCCGTCAGCGGACCCGTGGATACGGCGACGGCCCACGGGTGGGGCGGCGCCGTGCCGTCTCAGACCGGCCGTACCGCCAGCGCCTCCAGCGACCGGAGCAGTCCCGGCAGCTCGGGCCCGCGCCCGACGGGCAGGATCTCGCCCGGCTGGTCGTCCAGCAGGACGAACGCGATGTCGTCGGTACGCGCCACCATGCTCCAGCCGGGCCCGTCCACCCGCAGCGTACGGGCCTCACCCACCGCGAAGGCCGAGCGGATCCGCCCCGGCGGCGGAGGCGCCGCCACATAGGCACGGGCCTCGGCCAGCGCCCGCCGCACCCCGGCGTGCGGCCGGGCCCCGGGATCGACGAACGTGACCCCGTCCTCGACCTGCTCGCGCCAGACCGCCCACCGGAGCGCGATCTCGTCCGCGCCGAGCCGCCGCTGCGCGGGCCCCCACCGCCCGGCGTCCGGTGGTCTGAGCACGGCCGGACCGCCCTCCTCCGGTTCCGGATCGTGCGGCTCCGGCACGCCCGGCGCGGCCACGGCGAGCGCGAGCGGCCAGCCCGGGAGCGCTTCCACCACACTGTCCTCGTCCGGCGACAGGTCGTACTCCATCCCGCAGTCCCAGGCCGCGACCGCGCACGCGACGAGCGAGACGTCGTCCGTCACCACCGTCCAGCGCGCGCCCCGCCCGTCCTGGCCGAGCACGAGCCCGTACCCCTGCTCGTACGGCTCCAGGCCGAGCCCGGCGCACACCTCGGGATAGTCGTCGCCCAGCACGCTCGGGAACTGCGCGGGCGTGAGCAGTACCGCCGTCAGGACCAGCAACTGGTCGTCGTCGGCGCTCCCGGGCGCAGCCCCGTCCGCGTTTCCGGCCGTGGACGTACCGGCGCTGTCGGTCGACACTCGGGGCCTCCCATGCGATGCGCTCCGCCTGATGCGATCAGTCGTCGGCGCACCCTAGTTGGCCCGGAGCCGGTTGTCACCAGCCGTACCGTATGGCCCTCAGGCCACCGGCAGGTTGAGCAGGTCCCGGGCCACCGTCTGCGGTGACTCGCTGCGCTCCCGGGCGAGCGCGATGACCGCCCGGCAGGCCAGTTCGTTGATGCCGAAGGCGAGCGCCTCGGGGGAGACCCACTCCGCCGTCTCGGCCGTACGTTCGTCGTCGTCCTCCGCGCACGCCGCAACATGGGCCGCCGCGGCCTCGAAAATGTTGTGGCGCCGCGCCGTCCCGGGTGCTCTGGGCGCCTCCGCGCCCGGCAGCCGTACGGTGGTGCGGACGCGGGTGAAGAAGTTCCGAAAACCACGGAACAATCCGGAGATTTGGCGCAAGAAGCCGGTCATCGTGTCCCCCATTCCCGGTGCCCGTTCCGGTCGTTCCAGTGTGCACCGGACGCTTACGATGGGAACTTCGACGACGAAAGGACGGGTGCTCGGTGCGGCGGTATGACTGGCTGAAGGAAATCCAGCGGCTGGATCCGGAGCGCGACTTCCTGCGCATCCACCGCATCACCACGACGTACGAATTCCCGTGGGATGTCGCCCGCGCCCTGGAACTGGCGCTCTACCGCACCTACGCCGTTCCCAGCATCGGCCGGCTGCTCGCCGAAACCGCGGAGCTGACCGACCGTACGCAAAAGCGCTACGACGACACCGTGCTCCTCCTGGACACGGTGATCGAGCACGGCTTCGACTCCGAGGACGGCCGGACGGCGATCCGCCGCATCAACCAGATGCACCGCAGTTACGACATCACCAACGACGACATGCGCTACGTGCTCTGCACCTTCGTGGTGACCCCGAAGCGCTGGCTGGATCTGTACGGGTGGCGGCGGCTGAGCGAGCACGAGAAGCACGCCACGGCCGTCTACTACCGCACCCTCGGGCGTCACATGGGCATCACCGGCATCCCGCAGACCTTCCAGGAGTTCGAGCGCTGCCTGGACGACTACGAGCACGCGCACTTCGGCTGGGACGAGAGCGGACGGCGGGTCTCCGACGCCACGCTCGGCCTGATGGCGGGCTGGTACGGTCCGCTGGCCCCGGTGGTGCGCGGCGCGAGCATGGCCCTGCTCGACGACGCCCTGCTGGACGCCTTCCGATACGAACGCCCCAGGCCCGCCGTCCGCGCCGCGGTGCGCGGCGCGCTGCGGCTGCGCGCCAAAACCGTCCGCCTGCTCCCGCCGCGCCGCCGCCCGCACTACGCCCGCCAGAACCCGGAGGTCAAGGGCTACCCGAACGGCTACGTCATCGCCGACCTCGGAACCTTCCCCCAGGGACGCCCCACGGGCGGCTGCCCCGTGCCGCACCGAGCCGGCACCTCTCAGGCACCCTGACGCACGGCCAACGCCAGATAGCACGCGTCCTCGTCCACGTACCGCACCAGGTCCCAGCCGGTACGCGCCAGCAGGGGCCGCAGATGGGGCTCGGCCCGTATGTCGTCGGAGGTGATCGGGCGCCCCTTCCGCGCCGCCAGCGCGGCGCGGCCGACCGGGTGGAACAGCGCCAGCCGCCCTCCGGGCCGTACCACCCTGGCCAGCTCGGTGAGGCCCGTACCGGCGTCGCCCAGGTGGGACAGCAGCCCGGCGGCGAAGACCGCGTCGAGCGCGGCGTCCGGCAGCGGCAGCCGGTGCACATCGGCCAGCAGCAGGGGCGCCAGACGCTCCCGTCCGGCCCGTACGGCCGCCGCCAGCATCTCGGGCGTCAGATCGGCGCCCAGGACCGTACCGCCGGCCCCCACGGCGGCCCGCAGGGCGGGCAGGGCCCGCCCGGTCCCGCAGCCCGCGTCCAGCACCCGGTCACCCGCGCGCAGTTCCAGCGCGGCGACGCCCGCCCGATAGGCGGGGCCGTCGTCGGGGAACCGCGCGTCCCAGTCGTGCGCGCGCGAGCCGAAGAACTCCCGCACGTCATGGACCTGATCGGTGCGCCCGGGCGCACCGGCGGTGTCGTCACTCATACGGGAACTGTAGAGGCCGCCGGTGACACGGGCCGTCGGTGGCGCCGGGAACGGCGGTGGCCGACGCGGCAACCGTTGCCTCACGGTGTCTTACGCTCCCGGCCGCCCGGCGTAATCATGCTGGCATGACGGACACGGGGAAGTGGAATTTCGTCGACCATTTCGGTGCCGACCCCAAGGGCCTCGTCGATGCGGCGCCTCTGCTGCAGAACGCGGTGACCACCATCTGCGACGCCGGCGGCGGAACGCTGGTGATTCCCCCGGGGCGCTATCGGATGCACAGTCCGGGAACGGCGGTATCGGGCACGGGGGTGCTGGTGCCGGACTCCGGAAACCTGACCGTGGTCGCCCACGGCGCCCACATCTTCCGCAGCGACACCTCCGCCATCGACACGCTCTGGGGCGGCGGATTCTCGCACAACGGATACAACGGCGCGTCCAACATCAGTATCCGCGGCGGCCGCTGGGACGGCGGCGCGAACAATCCGCTGCACCTGGACATGTTCGCCTTCTGCTCCGCCGAGAACATCCTCTACGAGGACCTGGTGGTGGAGAACATTCCGGACTGGCACGCGATCGAGTTCCACGGAATCCGCAACGGGACGGCACGCAACTGCACCTTCCGGGGCTTCAAGGCCACCACGCCGACCCGCTTCTTCTCCGAGGCGATAGAGGTCCAGGAGGCGCCCGACGGGACGCACAGCACCAACATCGTCGTGGACGGCTGCTCGGCGGACGGATTCGGAGCCCTGGTGGGCACCCACACGGCCACGTTCCCCGGCCGGTTCCACGACGGAATACGCGTGGTGAACAACCGGATCACCAACGCCAAGAACTATGCCGTACGCGCCCAGAACTGGCGCCACGCGGTCATCGCGAACAACATCATGGCGGACTGCAACAGCGGAATACAGGTACAGGTGGACCCCTCCGCGCAGTACCAGTCGTGGTTCTGGTCGCAGACCGAGAACATCATCGTCTCCCACAACGTCCTGACCCGCATGGGCCTGACGAACCAGCCGGGACAAGGGCCGCGGTACGCCACCATAGGCGTCTACGGAATGTCGGACACCCCCATGGAAAACGTCGTCGTGACCGGGAACATCATTCGCGACTGGGCCAGTTCGAACGGCATCGCGCTGCAGTACGTCCACGAAGCCGTGGTCACCGGAAACGTCGTGAAATACAGCCAGGGACGCGACGGCACCGCCATCCTGTTCTCCTCCTGCTCCGGCGGAACGGCCACCGGCAACAACATCCGCTACGCCGGCTCGGGCGTCGTCGGCGCCGAGGTGTCCGCCGGGAACAGGATCAGCCTGCGGTGAATGACGGGGCGGGGCCGCCTTTCTAGCTGGCCACCCGGGCCAGGGAAAAGCCGTCGTAGCCCTTGGCGCCCACGGTCTGCACGGCGGTCGCGGTCAGTTTCGGGTGTTCGGCGATGAGTTCCAGGAAACGGCGGATTCCGCGGATCGAGGGGTCGGTGCTGCCGGCGTCGGCGACATCCCCGTGGCGTACGACGTTGTCACCGACGATCAGGCTGCCGGGGCGGGTCAGTCCGAGGACCCGCTCCAGGTAGTGCGGATTGTTGGCCTTGTCCGCGTCGATGAAGACCAGGTCGAACGGTTCGGTGTCCTCGGCCGCCAGCTGGGCGAGGCTGTCCAGCGCCGGACCGACGCGGACCTCGGTACGCTCCGCGAGCCCGGCGCGCGCGAGATTGACCCGGGCGATATCGGCGTATGAGGCGTTGGCCTCCAGGGAGATGAGACGGCCGTCGGCGGGCAGGGCGCGGCCCAGCCAGATGGTGCTGTAGCCGCCGAGTGTGCCGATCTCCAGGATGCGCCGGGAGCCCTGTATCTGAGCGAGCAGTTGGAGCAGCCTGCCCTGGGTGGGCGTCACGTTGATCTGGGGGAGACCGGCCGCCTCGCTGTCGCGCAGGGCAGCCTCCAGCGCCTCGTCGGACGGGACGAGCAGGGAGTTGAAGTAGTCGTCGACGGTGTTCCACTGCTGTTGAGACATGCGGCCCCTTCGCCTGTCTAGTTAGACTGGCTAACCAAACTAGCAGGGTGAGTGCATCCGTTGGGGTGAAAACGGGCGCCGGAGCCGGCGTTCCCGCGCAGTCGTCTGTACAGTGCCGCCGCACACGCGGTGCCGGCTCACGCCTGACGACGGCTCCGGCGCGGCCTCACGTCCGGTGTCCTCGTACGTGCAGCGGTGTGAGGTAGTCGCACAGCTCGCACCGCGGGGCGTCGCGGGCGGCCCTGATGCCGAGCAGCGGTTCACCGCAGATGGCGACGAGCGGCCGTACGGGCGACTCCCGCGGGTGGCAGATACGGCAGACGTTGTGCCAGGGGCCTGCCTCGTTGTCGCCCGCGGCGGGTACGGCCGCGATGTCCTCGCCGGTACCGGTGGCCTCATGGGTGGACATCATCAGCCTTCTTTCTCGCGCCCCGCCGGTGCGGCGACCGGCTCGCGGCGCGGGTTTCCCGCTGGTGGCGCCCGGCCGGACGGTGGCCGGGGCTTTCTCCCGCAGCGTACGAAGTTGTCAACTCCACGCCACGCTGTGTAGCGAAAGGAGTACGGTCCTCGCCATGGTTTTCGACTCGCGCGACGAACCCCACGACGTATCCGTACCGCCTGCCGACGCCTCCGCGAACACCCCGGACGACACCTTCATGGCCCTGAAGATCCTCGTGGCGGGCGGATTCGGGGTCGGCAAGACGACCCTCGTGGGTGCCGTGAGCGAGATTCGGCCGCTGCGTACGGAGGAACTGCTCAGCGAGGCGGGCGCCGCGCTGGACGACGCCGGGGACGTGGTGCGCAAGACCACCACCACGGTGGCGATGGACTTCGGCCGCATCACCATCAGATCCGGACTGTCCCTGTACCTCTTCGGAACGCCCGGACAGGACCGCTTCTGGTTTCTGTGGGACGACCTGGCGCGGGGCGCCCTGGGCGCCGTCGTGCTCGCGGACACGCGCCGGCTGGAGGACTGCTTCCCCGCCGTGGACTACTTCGAGAACCGCTCCATCCCCTTCCTGGTGGCCGTCAACTGTTTCGCCGGGACCCGCGCGTACGGGGCCGACGAGGTGGCGCGGGCGCTCGATCTGGACCGGGGCACCCCCGTGGTGCTGTGCGACGCGCGGGACCGCGATTCGGGCAAGGAAGTGCTGATACGTCTGGTGGAGCACGCCGGGCGGGTGTACACCGCCCGGCTGCTGGACTCGGTGGGGTGAGGAGGCGCCGCGTTCCGGCCGTACCGCCGCCGTACGGCCGGAACGTCAGTCGGCGAGATCGGCGAGGGCCACGACCTTGTCGATCCGCAGCCGTACCAGCAATTCCCCGGGGACGCCGTTGCGCGCCCCGTACTCCTCGGCGCGCTCCTGACCCATGTAGCGGGCCGCGATACGGGTCGCCCAGGCGCGTACCTCGGAGAGCTCGTCGCTGGTTTCGGCCCGGCCCTCCACGATCGCGAAGCTGAACGGCGGCCGGTCGTCGTCCACACAGAGCGCGACCCGGCCGTCCCGGGCGATGTTGCGGCCCTTGACCGTGTCGGCGCCGGTGTTGAACACGAGGTCGTCGCCGTCCAGGAGGAACCACACCGGTGCGATGTGCGGGCTGCCGTCGGCCCGTACGGTCGAGAGCTTGCCGGTGCGGGTGCCCTCGGACAGGAAGCTCTGCCACTCGTCCTTGCTCATTTTGCGTGCCATACCGCCATCCTGCGCCATCCGGCCCGAACAGGCCCCGCGAACCGCGCGGCCCGGCCGGGACGCTTGCCGGGACGGCATGGGTGGGCCAGGCTGGCACGGCAGTTGCCCACGGGGACACGGGGAGGAAACGGGATGGCAGCGAGCAGCGGGCTCGACTGGTTGCTGGACGACCTGACCGAGCGGATGGACCAGGTGCGGCACGCCCTGGTGCTGTCCAACGACGGGCTCGTGACGAGCGCCAGCGAGCGGCTGGCGCGGGAGGACGCCGAGCACCTGGCGGCGGTCGCGTCGGGCCTGCACAGCCTTGCCAAGGGCTCGGGCCGGCACTTCGAGGCCGGGCAGGTACGGCAGACGATGGTCGAGTTCGACGACGGTGTGCTGTTCGTGACGGCGGCGGGGGAGGGCAGCTGTCTGTGCGTGCTGGCGGGCCCAGAGGCCGACATGGGGCAAATCGCCTATGAAATGGCGCTGTTGGTCAACCGTGTGGGGGAACACCTGGGGGTCGCGTCCCGTCGGCCGGAAGGTTGTCCACAGCCCTGAAGCCGGGGCTTGACGCAGTGTCGTACCCCACGGCTATCGTCGTCACTGTCGGTAACGAACCGGCGGGGATCCGCACCGGATTCCGCGACGAACGATGACGGGGGAGAGTGCCATGACGGTGATGTGCGACGGGCGGCAGGTATCCGCGCTGGATGAACTCCTGACTGTGGGGGAGACGCTCGCGCCGGGTCGGGCGGCCCACGAACTGGGGCTTCGCAGCGGCGAGTTCGACCTCGCGGTGCAACTGGAGGAGATCGCCACGGTCCCGCCGGACCCCGAGGCGCGGCCCGGCCCGGCCGGATCGTGGGGGCGGCGCCGGGTGCCGGTGGAGGAGATCCGGCGGCTGCGGGCGGAGGAGGGTTTCCCCGACACGCTGCGTGAGCGCCTGCGAACGGTCGGCGCGACCGAGGCCGCCGGTCTGCTAGACATCGGCCCGGGCCGATTCCTGCGCCTGGCCCGCGCGGGCAGCTTCGCCCCGGTCCGCTTCTACGTGAACCGCTACGGCGCCGTGGTCTGGCTCTACCTCGCCTCGGAGCTGACGGAATTCGCCGACCGCGAGCCGGGCTTGCTGCGGGGCCACATCCCCGCGGTGATGCGGGTCATGCTCGACGGCGGCCAGGACTGGCGGGGCCGCAAGTGGCGCAGCCGCCGGGTCGCCCAGCTGATGGGCCAGGCGGAGGACGGCTGGCAGTCGGCCGCCGTGATCGCCGCCGTCCTGCCACCGGAGGAGCTGGCCTCGATCGCGGAAGACCCTCTGGAACGCTCCGTGCTGCGCCGCCTGCGCCCGTCCCTGGCCCCTCCAGCCGCCGGAGCGACGGTCCAGCAGGCGGTGGAGTGGGCGACCATGGCGGCAGAGTTCGACGAGGTCCTCTGGTACCGCGTCAACCTCACCCGAGCCCTGGACCAGGCCCGCCACCACCAACCAGCCAAGAACCGCCTACGCCACCCCACGAGGCCCACCCCACCGACTTCTGGGCCCGCTCCCAGCCGAACACCTACGATCCGGGCGACGTCGCCCTTCCGGATCGGGGCCTCCGACGGGTAGCGGAGAGGAAGTAGGAGGGGACACTGGACACGCCGCGGTCAGACGGACTCGGCGGGCTCGGTGGGCTTGGCGGGCTCGGCGGGTTCCAAGGTCGCAGCCTCAGCCGCACCCTCGAAGGGCGGGTAGCTCTGGCGGCCGATGCGCTCGGCGGCGTCGATGTAGTCGGCAAGGGCGCTGCGGGGCCGAGCGAGTTGGCCCACCTGATCGTCCAGCCGCCGCAGCCGTGACCACATGGCGGCCAGCGGTTCAGGACACCCGTTCCGGGTTGGCCCTGCTCCACGAGGCGACAGGAGTGACGTTGTCGCAGGAGGAGACCGCGCTGGCATTGACGGGCAAGCTCCCGGCCATGGGCCTCGGTCCGGAAGTAATGGCGGAAGACAGCAGCGCCCCGGCCCCGGCCGCCAGGCCCGCAGATGCCTCGGGAGGTCCGGTGGGCATGCTTCCGGCTCCGCGCCTGGACGGCAGCGCGAAGTCCGCACCTGGTCAGGGGCGCAAGCGGACCAAAGCCTGAGCGCACGAGGTGCCCCCGTGGCTGTCGGCGTACAGGGGCCTCGGGGGAGTTGCTGGATGGCGAGCCAGAACGTTCGTTGCTCAGAACGCGGTTGTTCTGGTGAATGCGTACGGACGTGTTGCTGATGTAAGCGACGGTGTAGCGGCCGTTGGCGGGGTATGTCCCGGCGGACCTGCGCACAGTCCTTGCCCGACAGGGCCTCGAAAGGGCATGGCCGGCCGCGTCGTCGGCCTTTGAGGGGCAGCGGGCTGCCCTGCCTTCCCCGTCCCACTGGTCGGTGAGGAATTCCCGTCGGCGATCGGCAAAGTCACCGCAAGGAGCGGATCGCTGGGCTTGCGGCTACCAGGCCCGCGCATGCCAGGACGGTGCCGCCGCTTACCAGGAACAGTGTTGTCGTGCCGTAGGGGAGCAGGGCGCCGGCGAGTACGTAGGAGAATGGGTCGAAGGCTACGGTGACCAGGACGATGAGGCTCATTACTCGGCCCAGTAGTTCGTTGGGCACGCGCTCTTGCAGTGTGGCCACGACGACCACTCCGAGGAATGCGGATCCGAGGCCGACTAGTGAGACGACCGCTGTTGCGGTGATGACATGGGTGACGGCGGCCAGTCCGGCCACGCCTGCGCCGATTGCCGCGACTCCGCCGACCACGGTCCAGCCCCGCCGGGCGGGCGGCCGCCACCCCGCCATCAGCGAGCCCGCCAGTGAGCCGGCGCCGAAACCGGAGAGCACGATGCCCAGGGACCCCGCGCCCCCGAGGCGTTGGTCGGCGAGCACCGCGCCGCCCACGAGTACGGGGCCCACGACCGTGATGTTGATCAGGGCGATGGCCGCCAGCATGCCTCGTACCAGTGGTTCATGCCAGGCGTATCGCAAGCCCGCGACGAGGGCGCGTGCACTGCTGAGCTGTTCACCGTCGATGGTGTCGGGATCGGCGTCGTCCCCGGTGCCACCGCCACGTCGTACTACGCGGATGAGCGTGCTGAGGACGGCGGCGGCCAACGCGGCCATCGCCGCGATCACACCGAGCGTCGCTTCGAAGCCGACGGCGGCGATGGCTCCGGCGGCCACCGCTGGGCCTATCAGATCGCCTCCCGACTCCGCGCCCTGCACCAGCGCGTTGACCCGGGCGAGCTTTCCGGTCGGTACGACGGCAGGCAACAGCGCCAGGGCCGCCGGGAAGTAGGCGGCGTCGGCGGCGCCGAGCAGCCCGGCGAGCAGCGCAACCGTGGTCACCGATGGCGAGGTGAGGGTGACCAGGGCGCCGAGGGCGAGCAGGACGGCGACCCGGAGCCAGGAGGCGGCGGCCGTGATACGAGCGGGACCGACGCGGTCGACCAGGACTCCCGCAGGAAGCAGGAGCGCCGCTCGCGGCAGCGCCACGGCCACGAGAACCAGCCCTGTGGCGAACCCGGGTTCCGACAGTTCGAGCACGAAGAGCGTGAGCCATACGAGGAACAGCGCATCGACCACGGCCGCCAGCCCTTGGCCCACGACCAGTCGGCGCAGGTGCGGATCGCCGAGCGCTTCGCGTGGACGGGGACGGGCGGTGGGCTCCGTCGTCATGGCCGGCTCCCCGGGCCGTCGAGTGGATCGATCCCGCGCGAAAGGCTCGACGGATTCGACTTCGGATCAGGTAACGGGCTTGATATTTCGAGGTGCATTCGTGGTGGGCAAGTGTGGGAAGCCGTGCCCGAACGAGTGCTGACGGTTGTGCACGAGAGGTCGCCAACGTCATTGCGCCCGATCACACCAAGACGTATATGGCCGTATCGCTCACTGATCAACAACATGTACACATCCGCTCGAAGTTTCCGGCAAATGCCGGCACGTTCCGGGGGGACGCGCTGTGCCGTCGGAGGAGAGCCCACGCGTCGCACTATGCGATATGCGTACCCCCGTCGACCATCAGCGTGGTGCCGGTGATGTAGGACGCCGCGTCGGAGACGAGGAAGACCAGTGCCGCGGCGAGTTCTTCGGGCTGTCCGATGCGGCCTGAAAGTACTCGCGGCATCATCGCCTCGACGTAGCCCTCGGCGTAGCCGTCGGTCATCGCGGAGGGGAAAAGGCCCGGCGCGAGGGCGTTCACGCGAATGCCCTTGCCGGGGGTCCACTGCTGGGCGAGATCGCGGGTGAGCCCGAGAATCCCGGCCTTCGACGCCGAGTAGGCGGCCTGCGGCAGACCGCCCGTGACCAGCGCGAGGATGCTCGAAACGTTGACGATGGAACTGCCGGGCAGCATCACCGCGCCCGCGGCCTGGGCCATCCAGTAGGAGCCGTTGAGATTGATGTCGATGACCTCGCGGAACTGCTCCGGTGTCTCCTCCGTCGCTGGGTGTTCACTGCTGATACCGGCGTTGTTGACGAGAATGTCGACCCGCCCGAATGCCTGCATGGCCGCGTCGATCAGCGCGCGGCAGTCCTCCGGTCTGGCGACGTCGGTACGTACGGTGACGGCCCGGCGGCCAAGCTTTTCGACGGCCGTACGCGTCGCCTCCAGCCGTTCGGCGCGCCGGGCCCCGAGCACGGTATCGGCGCCTGCCTCGGCCAGCGCGGTGGCGAAGGCGATGCCCAGTCCGGAGGAGGCGCCGGTGACCACGGCGACGCGACCGTCGAGCCGGAAGCGGTCGAGGATGCTCATGGCCGCCTGGCCCCGTGAAGAGGTGTTCTGTGCACGCGTACCTCCCGAAGTCAGTGGCGGCAATTACCGATAGCTGTCGATATAGCCCACCACTTCGCCCACAGTTCTCAACTCCGCGCCCCGGTCGTCGGGGATCTGCACCTCGAACCTGTCCTCGATCGCCACGGTGATCTCCACCATCAGCAGAGAGTCGATGTCGAGGTCGTCGGTGAAAGACTTCTCGGCGGTCACCTCGGCGGAGGCGACGCCGACGACCTCTTCGACGATTTTGGCAATGGCGTTGAGGATGTCGGTGTCGTTCACCACGGATTCCTCCTTCGTGGAATAGGGACAGGGACGGGGACCTCAGACCCCGAGGCGCCGTCGGTAGGTGAGGAGGGTGCGCAGGAAGCCGTCCATCTGCTCCTCGGTGTGGCCCGCGTGCGGGAACAGGCGCAGGAGCGCCTGGTTGCGTGAGACGGCCGGGTAGGAGAAGACGGGTACGAGATAGCCGTCCTCGACGAACCACTCGCGCATTTGCAGGGCGGCGGCGTCATTTCCGATCGGCACCGAGAGCATGTACGACTCGGTCGGCAGCGTCGGCGAGCCGGCCTCGTGCATTTGTCGGCGAAGGCGTGCGGCGTGCGCCAAGTAGTTGTCGACGATCTCCGGTTTGTTGGCGAGGACGTCGATCGTGCGCTCGGCGGTGTACGCGGTCGGCGGCTGGATGGCGGCCGTGAACATCGAGGTGCCGGAGAGCAGTTCAAAGGCGTCGATGGCCGCCGCCGGTCCGGCGATCGCGCCGCCTTCCAGGCCGATGGCTTTCGACAGGGACACCATGACGAAGTCGGCCCGTTCGCGGATCGCGGCCGCCTCCCGGGCGTACGGACGGTTCTCGGGCCCGTACACCATGAAGCCGTTCGCATCGTCGATCATGCTGATGGCGCCGTGCCGGTCGCATTCATCGATGATTTCCACGATCGGCCCCATGGTGCCGTCGGCCGAATAGAGGCTTTCGGCGATGACCACGGTCTTGCGGGACCGGACCCGGTTCAGGATGCGTGCCAGGTCGGAAACGTCGTTGTGCCGGAACGCGTGGACGTTACGGCCGTAGCCAAGCCCCTCCAGGCCCTTCCAGATACTCCAGTGGACGTCACGGTCGACCACGAAAACGGTGTCGCGATTACGTACCTCGATCCCGGCATCGAAGCGCGCGGCACTGCTCATGGCGTGGACGAACCCGATGTTGGCCAGCAGCCCCGTGGCGAAGCTGATGGCCCGCTCCTTGCCGGTGTGACGGGCGATCGTCTCCTCCAGCACCTGGTGCGGGCGGCAGATTCCCTGGGTCATCCTGGATCCGCTGGTACTCAGGCCGTGGGCGAGCGCCCCTTCGGCGAAATAGCGTCGTACCGGGAGATGGCGCTCCAGATCGAGGAAGCTGATACTCGCGAAGTTCACCAGCTCGCGGCCGTTGCGGACGATGGTCGGCCCGACGGGACCGTCCACCACCGGCGGGCGGTAGGCCGTGTCGTGGGTGTTCGCCTCGACGAACTCGGCGAAGGCCCACGGGGCCAGGCGGTCCACGGACGGGGCAGGGATGTGGGGCGCGGTCATGGTGAGGTTTCTCCTCCACGATGGGCGCGGGGCGGTAAGGGCTCCAGGGCCGCGGCAAGATGGCCGAGCGAAGCCGTACCGGCCAGCTCGTCCGATGCGATCCCGGTGAAGCCGGACCGGTGAAGCAGCGCCAGCAGACGGGGGACGGCGACCAGGGTGACTCCGTGGTCGGCTAGGCAACGGTTCATGTCCACGGCGATCGGGCTGTCGGAGGAACCGACCGGCAGACCGTCGGGGCTGCCGGGTCCGTCGGGGCCGTCGGGTCCGCCGGGACCATCAGGTCCGACAGGACCATCGGGTTCGGCGGGACAACTGGGCCCGACAGGACCGCCGAGTCCGACGGGACACCTGGGTTCGACAGAACCACCAGGACCAACGAGGCCGCCGGATCCAACGGCAGCCACAGCGGCGACCACGGCGGCAGCCAGTGCCCGTTCAGCCTCCGTCGCAGGCGGGCGCGACAGGACCCCCGGGGCCCCGGGACCGCCGGTAACGGTGCAGGAATGATCGGACGGACGGCCGGACCCGAGACCGTCCAGGGACAGGACGTAGCAGCCCGGGGCCACGATGCCCGGCACTTCGTCGAGATGGTCCAGAACGTGACGGTGCAAGTCATCGGGGGAGACATCAGGGGCGGTGTGCGCGTACGCGACGAGGTGCGGTTCTCCGCCTTCCCCTGCGGCCTCCCCGCTGGGCGCCACCGTTACGTCGAGTACTCCGGGATGGCCGCGTAAGACGTCTTCGACCCTGGGCACGCACACCCAGCCCTGCGGGGCGCGCCACCACCCGGAGGCGGCCGGTGTGAGCGAGCGTTCCGGAACCGGGCACGCGGCGCCGTCGGCGAGCGCGCGCAGGAGTCCGCACAGGCGGACGGGCAACGCCATGGCCTGCTCGGCGTCGAGCAGGTGATCCCCGACGGTGACATCGAGGGTGACGACCCCCGCGTCGAGGCCGAGGTCGACGTAGAGGGTGTCGCAGGGCTCGTCGGGCGCGCTGCGGATCCAGGTGACGGGCCCGTTCGGCGGGGAATTGTACGCCGGGACCAGGTAATCCCGTGGCCACGAATAGCAGTTGTACTCGATGGTGGGTACGGTCACCACACCTCGGCGGCGGTCCATACGTGCCTGGGCGGCGACCAGCTCCGCGGGGCGCCACTGACCGTGCCGGTAGGCCGCGGCGGAAGCGGCGGCGACCGAGGCGACCACCTCGCCGAACACCGCGCCCGGGCGGAGATCGATCTGTACCGGAACCGTCAGCGCCCGGACGCCGATGCTGTTCCGCAGAGCGGCACGGGCCCGGTTGGAGACCACCACCGAGGCGAGGAAGCGGTGTTCGCCGGTACGCGTGGCGACGTCATGGGCCAGCGCCGCGAGCATGACGACCTCCGGGCTAACCCGATAGCGCCGGGCGACGCGGGCGAGGTCGTCGTACGCGTCCACCGAGCGGTGCTGGAGGCGGTGGCGCCCGTCGCCCTCGTCGGTCCCGCCGAACGGGGCCAGCACGCCGGTCGGGTTGCCCGAGAGACGCGTGAGCCACTCACGCTCCGCCGCGCGGGCGCGTTCCAGGGGCTGGGCGGTGACGGTGTCGAGGGGGTGCGCCAGTGCCTCCGCCGGTGCGTCATCACCGAGCAGTTGATCGTGCAGTTGGTTGAGCAGTACCGCCAATCCCCACCCGTCGATGAGAACGTGGTGAGTGGTCATCAGGACTGCACGCGGCTTTCCCGCCTCCAGCAACACCCTGGCCAGCCAGGGCGGATTGCGCTCGGGATCGATCGGGCGGGCGGCCAGCGCCGCCGTGGCAGCCTCCAGAGTGTCGGCGTCGGCGGCGGGGACGTCCACGCAGTCGACCGGCAGCGGGGCCCAGTCCGCGCGGTGGACGTGTTGTATCGGACGGAGCGGGTCGATGGTGGTGCGCAGCGCCTCGTGGCGGGCGGTGAGGGATGCGAGCGCCCTGTGGATGTCGGCGACGGTTGCGGAGGGCGGTACGTGGCAGTGGTCGGCGAGCGGCGTCGGATTCACCCGCCGTGGTCCGGGAATGGTGCGCTCGTACCAGTGCCACTGCTGGACCCAGGTCAGCGGCCCGCTGCGGGTGACGGTGGCGGGGCTCGGGGGCGGTTCCGGAGGGTGATTCACGGCCGGGACCTCATACTGCTCGGGCCGCGAGAACGGCATGGTGGCCGCCGAAGCGGAACGTGTCGCTGAGCGTGGTCCGCATCCGCTCGTGGTGCGTATCGAACGGTCGGCACGTCGCGGTCGGGTTGTTGCGTCTGGGCAGCGCGCGGGCGGTTGTTGCCCACGAGACCGACGGTGGTGTCGCAGGCGCCGGCGCACGCCGCGCTCTGGGTACGGCTGGGTCCCGGTGTACCGAGACGCATGCCGATCTCGCCGGAAGCGCTGACCACGGTGGTCGTGACCTGGGTGAACGGCCCGTTGGACGGTGGCCCTTCGTCGCCCGGCACGTTCGCGGCGCGACGAAGGGCCACCGCACCGTTGCCACTGCCGATGATCGCGGCGCCCCCGGCGCCGGCCGTAATCGAAGCGTCCGGCATGCTCCCGGTCCTCCAGCGCCGTGGCGAGCGGGTGCCGCACGCACGGGGCGGCGCGCCAGCTGGGGCGTCAACCGGCTCCCCCGCACCAGTCACTGAGGAACCACCCCGGCGTCACGAAGCGGCGGGGCAATGTCGTCAGGTGCGACCGGCACCATGAGCACGGCTGTGCCGCCCTCCGAGCAGAACCGTCGCGCGGCAAGAATCTCCTTGGTCAGCGTGGCCTTGTCACGCAGCACCCGGTAGTGGATGTCCGGTCCGTCCACCACGGGCGGCGGCGCGCCCGGGCGGGTGAAGGGGTAGCGTTCGGCGTCGAGGCCGAGGCGGGCGCGTTGGGCGTCCAGCCAGCCGTATCCGCCGTTGCACAGCACCACGTACAGGATGCCGCCGTGGGCCGGAGCGGTGGCGGCGATGTCCGCGCGGGCCGCGAGGAACGCTCCGTCCCCGACGAACGCGGTGACCTCGTGGTCCGGGGCGGCCCGCTTGACCCCGATGGCCGCGGCCGCTCCAAAACCCAAGGGGGTCTGCTCCGACGGTACGAGGGACCCGCCGCCGACGTGGAAGGGGAAGCAGTAGGACCACATGTCCTGCAGCCCGTTCTCCTGGACCAGTACGTGGGCCTCGCCGGCGGTGGCGTCGAGCGCGGCGAGCAGTTCGGCGATGCGGATGCCCGGCAGCGCCGCCGCGCGGGTCAGTTCCGCTTCCACGTCGAGCGACATGGCCTTACGGGCGAAGGCGATCTTGTTCGCCCACACCTCCGTCGCGTCCGCGTGCCCGGCCTCACGGTCCTCGTCCAGCGCCCGTGTCCAGCCGAGCACGGCGTGCCGGGCGTCTCCGAGCACGCGCGGGCCGGGGAACTCGGCCGACAGCCCGCCCGGATCGACGTTGACCTGCACCACCGGGATCGGGGGCCACGGTGTTCCGCCTTCGACGACGGTTTCTTCGAGCCGTCCGGCGAGTGACACCACCAGGTCGCAGGACGACCACAGTTCACGGGCGGGGGCCGCGGCGTAGAGGCCCGCCACGCCGCAGAACAGCGGATGGCGCTCGTCGACGGCACCGCGGCCGGACGCGGTGGTGAAGAGCGCCGCGCCGAGGCGTTCGGCGAAGCGCTCGACCGCACCGCCGTCGTTGCGGTGCCGCATCCCGCCGCCCACCAGCACCACCGGACGCCGGCTCGCGCGGATCGCCGCCAGTGCCGGCCCCGGCGCCGCGGACATGGGCTCAAGGGCCAGCGGTTCGGGCAGCGTCGGCTGCGGCCCGGTGATCAGGATCTCCGCCGTGCGGACGTCATCGGGTATCTCCAGGTATACGGGGCCGGGCGGCGGCCCCACCGCTCGGGTCAGCGCCGTCACCGTCGCGGGGACGACCCGGTCCGGATGGCCCACCCGGTGCGCCCACCGCACGAGGGGTGCGGTCACGGCGACCTGGTCGAGTTCCTGGAATCCGCCGCTGCCCCGGCGCCGTTCGGGCACACCGGCGGCGAGTACGAGGACCGGCGCACCGGACTCCCGCGCTTCGAGCAGCCCCGTGGCCGCGTGCGTGACAGCCGGGCCTTTGCCCAGGGCGCATACGGCGGGCCGGCCCGACTGCAGCGCGTAGCCGGTGGCCATGTACATCGCGTTGCGCTGGTCGCGGCACGGCACGAGGTCCAGGCCGGCGGCGTCGAGGGCGCGAAGCAGCTCCAGGTCGTCGCCGGGCAGCCCGAAGCAGGTGTCGACCCCGTTCGCCACCAGCAGGTCCACGATCGCGGACCACGCGTCGGCGTACCGTTTGCTCATCCCGGTCACCTTCCACGCACCGCGACGGGGGCGACCGTCGGGAGATGCTGTGCCACGGCCTGTGAGATGAGCAGGGGTTCGGCGTGCCGTTCGCCGCCGTAGGAGAGGTAGTTCGCCATCAGCCCGAATCCGCCGAACGGGTGATTGCCGTCCTCGGCGTCGAGCAGCGTGTGGTCGACGCAGGTCCGGTGACGCTTGGACAGGACTTCCACCGTCTCCGGATCGTTTCCGTAGACCATCGCCCCCAGAGCGCGTTCGCTGAAGTAGGGACTCGACAGCCGTTCACGCAACCGCCGCGCGCTGGGATAGGCCACGACGTTGAACACCGGGGCGAACATCTCGTCAAGGGGGATCTTGTCGTCGAAGCCCCACAGCAGCACGGTCGGCTCGACCTTGCGCGACGGCAGATCGATGCGCCCGCCGTGCCGGATGCGACGTGCATGGCGCACCAGGTAGTCCGAGCAGTTCACCAGCGCCGAGTCGTAGCAGATCGGACCGTAATCGGCGGCCGGGTCGCTATTCTGCCCGAAACGCAGCGACGCCAGTTTGGCGGACAGCAGGTCGAGGAATTCCTCGGTGCGGCCCTGCGGCGCGAACACGACGTCGGGACCGAAGCAGTCCTGGCCGGAATTGTAGAGACGGATACTGGTGAGGTCGTCCACGGCGTGCTTGAAATCGGCGTCGGGTGCGATCACGAAGGGGTTGATGCCGCGGCCGAAGAAGAGGAAGAGCTGGTCTTCCGCCAGCCCTTCACGGATCGTCTCGGCGTGGGAGTAATTGCCGGTGAAGACGAGGAGGTCCGCGTCGCGTACCGGGCCGGTCACGAACTTGCGCTGGCTGAGTGCGAAAAGCTCGATGGGTAAGCCGTGCACCGGCGCCAGCAGATCGTGCAGGCGCTGTAGCTGGCTTTTGATTTCGGAGGACGGCCTGAAGGTGATCCTGTCGGTGTAAAGGGAGGCCACGAGCATGTAGAGCGCGTAGGAATAGAGCGGGATGTTGGAGGGCATGAAGACCGCGGCCCGGGGCACGCAGCCGGGCCGGGTCCGGCGGATCTCCTCCTCCGCTCCGTCGAGGGTGGCGAGGAATGAACGGATCTCCGCGCGGGCGGTGTGGTGGGGTGAGATCTCGGTGAGGATGCTCAGTACCGCGTCTTCATTGGCGGCCACGTACCGGCGTACTGCGCGCAGCGCGTCGACACGGTCGGCGAAGGGAATGCGGTAGTCGGCCGCACCGGTGGCCGGTCCGGACGCGGTGGCGTCGGTGGCCGTGTGGTGCGGCGCGGGCAGCGAGGTCATGGCGATCTTCTCCAGAACGGCCGGGTCGGGCTTGCCCGTGCTCGTCAGGGGCAGCGCGGGAAGCACGACGATGTGGTCGGGCTGCTCGTAGCGGGCGAGCACGGGGCGCAGCACCCGCTTCCAGTGCGCGGGCTCATGACCGTCCGGGTCCGCGATCACGAACACCAGACGGCAGCCCAGACGCTCGTCGGGGACGGCGACGACCTCCGTATGTGCGCCGGCCGATTCGGCCCGCTCGGCGAGGTGGTCGGGAAAGAGCGTGTGGCCGTCACGGTGCACGGCGTGCTTGCGCCCGACCGGGAAGACGCGGCCGGCGCCGTCGAGCAGGCCGATGTCGCCGGTACGGTGCACGGGGCCCGCGACCGGCACCAGCTCCCCGTCGTCGCCCAGGTGGCCGGTCATCAGGCCGTCACTGCGTACGACGAGTTCGCCGAGCCGGCCGTGGGGCAGCGGCCTGCCGTGGTCGTCGTGGACTTCGACGACCACGCCGGGCAGTGGTGTGCCGCACCCGACCGGGTCGGTGGGCGGCGCCAGCGCGATGTTTCCCACCTCGGTCGCCCCGTAGCCGTCGAGCAGATGCCGGCCGACGCGGGCGTGGAACCGGGCCGCCAGGCTGCGCCCCAGTGGCGCGCCGCCCACGCACCAGGCCCGCACCGCCTTCAGCGCGTCCGCGAGAGCGGGACGGCGGTCGAGCAGATTGAGCAGGCTGTAATAGGTCGACGGGGCCGCGTCGACGATGGACAGGCCGTGGTCCACGCCGACCGCGAGCGCACGGTCCAGGCGCGTGGCCGGCCCGTAGACCACGAGCGTGCCGCCGTTCAGCCACCAGCAGAGGACCAGCGACAGACCGTATTGGTGGGAGTACGGCAGGACGGGCAGGAATACGTCATCGGACCGGTATCCCATGCGTTCCGCGCTGAGTGCGAGGTTGTCCAGAATGGAGCGGCCCGAGCGGACAATGCCTTTGGGACTGCCCGTCGTGCCCGACGACCAGGAAATCGCGGCGTCCTGGCGCCGCGCCCAGGCCGCGACATCGGGCCCGGCCGCGGTGCGCGAAGCGGGCCGTGGCGCCGCGGTGCTGCCCGTACCGTCGCTGATTTCCAGGACCACGCGCGCCTGGGCGCGGATACGTGAGTGCTGGGCCGGGGTGGCCCGGTGATCGGCCAGGACCACCGAAGCGTCCAGGTGAATGAGCGCGAGTAAATCGACAACCCATTCCGGGGAATTGGCGCCGCTCAGCATCACCCGTGAACCGGGGCCGACGCCGCGGTGTGCAAGAAGTTCGGTGGCACCGAATACACGGGCCACGATGTCGTCTGTCTCCCAGATGCGCCCTTCGGGCGAAATCAAGCGCCTTAAATCGGGCAACGCGTACTCCTCAACGCCAGGGCGTGTTCGACTCCCTGGACGTATGTGTGGGTAAGCCCAAAATCGCGCGATAACGTCAGCTTCTGTTCAACGAGTGACTATCTCATACCTGTAGACCGGTGTCGAGTGCCGCTATGACGCTTTGTTGCACCCGTGGGGTCGTTGAGTATGTCGTGGCAGAAGGGATGTGTGGCGAGTGGCCGGTTCCGATCGGTGAATTCCGGGCGCGGTTCGCGGGCCGGTTCATCGGGCGGAGCCGAGGTCCCGGATGGTGTCTGAACTGCGGGAACTTCTCGATGAGACGGCGCGCAGGGAAAACTGGACCTTGGCGGAAGTTGCCGGTTGCCGTGCCGGGAATTCTCATTCTTTGAAACCCGGCGGCGAAGGCTCGGCTCCGCCGAGTGGGAAATCCGCTCAGGACTCCCCGCCCGCCTCCTCCCCGTACGGCCGTTCCAGGCTCGGGGCGTTGGTGTGGGGGCGGAGCAGGCCCTCCTGGACGACGGATACGAGGAGGTTGCCCGCGCGGTCGTAGATGCGGCCGCGGGCCAGGCCGCGGCCGCCGGTGGCGATGGGGGACTCCTGGTCGTACAGGAACCACTCGTCGGCGCGGAAGGGGCGGTGGAACCACATCGCGTGGTCGAGCGAGGCCATGTCGAAGCCGCGCGGGCCCCACAGCGGCTCGATCGGGATGCGGACGGCGTCCAGCAGGGTCATGTCACTCGCGTAGGTCAGCGCGCACGTGTGGATCAGCGGGTCGTCGCCCAGCGGTCCGACCGCCCGCATCCACACCGCGCTGCGCGGCTCCGCGCCCTCGATCTCCTCCGGCTTCCAGCGCAGCCGGTCGACGTAGCGGATGTCGAACGGCATGCGGCGGGCCATCCGGTCCAGCGCCTCGGGCAGCCCGCCCAGGTGTCCGCGCACCTCGTCCGCGACGGTCGGCAGCTCCTCCGGGGGCGGCACCTCGCGGCGCATCGGCAGCTGGTGCTCGACGCCCGGTTCGGGCTGGTGGAAGGACGCGGTCAGGTTGAAGATCGTGCGTCCCTGCTGGACGGCGACGACCCGGCGGGTGGTGAAGGACCGGCCGTCCCGTACCCGCTCGACCTGGTACACGATCGGCACCCCGGGCCGCCCGGGGCGCAGGAAGTACGCGTGCAGCGAATGCACGGGCCGGTCGCCCTCCGTGGTCCGCCCGGCCGCGACCAGTGCCTGTCCGGCGACCTGCCCGCCGAAGACGCGCTGGAGGCTTTCCCGCGGGCTGCGGCCGCGGAAGATGTTCACCTCGATCTGCTCCAGGTCCAGCAGATCGACCAGGCGCTCGGCGGGGTTGGTCATGACCGTATGTCCTCCGTCAGGTGTTCCGGCAGCTCAGAGCTGCCCCACATCGGTGACGCGCACCACCGCGCGCCCCTCCTCGTCGGAGGCCGCCAGGTCCACCTCCGCGGAGATGCCCCAGTCGTGGTCGCCGTTGGGGTCGGCGAACGTCTGCCGCACCTTCCACAGCCCGTGCTCGGGCTCCTCCTGAATCTGCAACAGCTTGGGGCCGCGCGCATCCGGACCGGTGCCCAGCTCGTCGTACTCGTCCCAGTACGCGTCCATCGCCTCGCCCCAGGCGTCCGCGTCCCAGCCGGACTCGGCGTCCATCTCGCCGAGCTCCTCGACCTTGTCCAGCGCCGCCAGCTCGACCCGCCGGAAGAGGGCGTTGCGGACCAGTACGCGAAAGGCGCGCACGTTGGTGGTGACCGGCTTGACCTCGTCCGCGTGCTCCATGGCCTCCCCTGCGGTCTCCTCCTCGGGGTTGGCCAGCTGTTCCCACTCGTCCAGCAGGCTGGAGTCCACCTGGCGGACCATCTCGCCCAGCCAGGCGATGATGTCCTCGAAGTCCTCGGACTTCAGGTCGTCCGGCACGGTGTGGTCCAGCGCCTTGTACGCGCTCGCCAGGTAGCGCAGGACGATGCCCTCGGTGCGCGCCAGCTCGTAGAACGAGGTGAACTCGGTGAAGGTCATCGCGCGCTCGTACATGTCGCGGATGACCGACTTCGGCGACACCGGGTGGTCGCCGACCCACGGGTGGCTCTTGCGGTAGAGGTTGTAGGCGTGCAGCAGCAGTTCTTCCAGCGGCTTCGGGTACTCGACGTCCATGAGGCGCTCCATGCGCTCCTCGTACTCGACGCCGTCGGCCTTCATCTGGGCCACCGCCTCGCCCTTGGCCTTGTTCTGCTGGGCCGCGAGGATCTGCCGCGGGTCGTCGAGGGTGGACTCCACCACCGAGACCATGTCCAGCGCGTACGAGGGCGACTGCGGGTCGAGCAGGTCGAACGCGGCGAGCGCGAAGGTGGACAGCGGCTGGTTGAGCGCGAAGTCCTGCTGGAGGTCGACGGTCAGGCGGACGATCCGCCCCTCCGCGTCCGGCTCGTCCAGGCGCTCGACGATGCCGCCGTCCAGCAGCGAACGGTAGATCGCGATGGCGCGGCGGATGTGCCGCAGCTGGTTGCGGCGCGGCTCGTGGTTGTCCTCCAGCAGCTTGCGCATCGCCTCGAAGGCGTTGCCGGGCCGCGCGATCACGGACAGCAGCATCGCGTGGGTGACCCGGAAGCGGGAGGTCAGCGGCTCCGGCTCGGCGGCGATCAGCTTCTCGAAGGTGTTCTGGCCCCAGTTGACGAAGCCCTCCGGCGCCTTCTTCCGCACGACCTTGCGGCGCTTCTTGGGGTCGTCGCCGGCCTTGGCGAGCGCCTTCTCGTTCTCCACGACGTGTTCGGGCGCCTGGGCGACGACGAACCCGGCCGTGTCGAATCCGGCCCGGCCCGCGCGGCCCGCGATCTGGTGGAACTCCCGCGCCCGCAGCGTGCGCACCCGCGTCCCGTCGTACTTGGTGAGAGCGGTGAACAGCACCGTACGGATGGGGACGTTGACGCCGACGCCGAGCGTGTCCGTGCCGCAGATCACCTTCAGCAGCCCGGCCTGGGCGAGCTTCTCGACGAGCCGGCGGTACTTGGGCAGCATGCCCGCGTGGTGGACGCCGATCCCGTGCCGGACGTAGCGGGACAGGTTGCGGCCGAACTTGGTCGTGAAGCGGAAGTTGCCGATCAGCGCCGCGATCTCGTCCTTCTCGGCGCGGGTGCACATGTTGATGCTCATCAGCGCCTGCGCCCGCTCCACGGCCGCCGCCTGTGTGAAGTGCACGATGTAGACCGGGGCCTGCCGGGTCTCCAGCAGCTCGGTCAGGGTCTCCGTCAGGGGGGTCGCCCGGTACTCGTACGACAGCGGTACGGGCCGGGTCGCGGACCGTACGACCGAGGTCGGCTTGCCGGTGCGCCGGGTCAGATCCTCCTCGAAACGGGACATGTCGCCCAGAGTTGCCGACATCAGTACGAACTGCGCCTGCGGCAGTTCCAGCAGCGGGATCTGCCAGGCCCAGCCGCGGTCCGGTTCGGCGTAGAAGTGGAACTCGTCCATGACGACCTGGCCGATGTCGGCGTCCTTGCCGTCCCGCAGCGCTATGGAGGCCAGCACCTCGGCCGTGCAGCAGATGACCGGCGCGTCCGCGTTGACGGAGGCGTCGCCGGTGAGCATGCCGACGTTCTCCGTGCCGAAGAGCTTGCACAGGTCGAAGAACTTCTCCGAGACCAGCGCCTTGATCGGCGCGGTGTAGAAGGTGACCTCGTCACGGGCCAGCGCGGTGAAGTGCGCACCCGCCGCGACCAGGCTCTTTCCCGATCCGGTGGGGGTGGACAGGATGACGTTCGCCCCCGAGACCACCTCGATCAGCGCCTCCTCCTGAGCAGGGTAGAGCGCGATGCCCTGCTGTTCGGCCCAGCTCGAAAAGGCTTCGAAGAGGGCATCGGGGTCGGCGTCGTTCGGGAGATGATCGATGAGGGTCACGCCCCCATACTGCCTTGGCCGGGTCCGGATCCGACAACCGGCGGGTCGGACCTAGATCAACAAAGGCTACGCTGTGTCGCCGGCCCGGCGTCAGAAATCCGGGCCGCGGGCCCGCTGCCCCCTCGACGGACGCCGGGCCCGGTGTCCAGTCAATCCGGGATGGGGAACGACGATGATGGGACCGGCGCACTCGCTGTCCGGGGCCGCGGCCTGGCTGGGGGTGGGTGCGGCGACGGCGGCCGCGGGGTATCCGATGCCCTGGCCGGTCCTCGTCGTCGGCGCGCTGATCTGCGCCGGCGCGGCGCTGGCACCCGACCTCGACCACAAGTCGGCGACGATATCGCGCGCCTTCGGACCGCTCTCGCGCACGCTGTGCGGCGTGGTCGACGCGCTCTCGCACGCCGTCTACAAGGCCACCAAGATGCGCGGCGACGCCCACCGCTCCGGCGGCCACCGCACCCTCACCCATACGTGGGTGTGGGCCGTCCTGGTCGGCGCCGGCATGTCACTCCTGGCAGTGCAGGGCGGGCGCTGGGCGGTGCTCGGCATCCTCTTCGTCCACATGGTGCTGGCCATCGAGGGCCTGCTGTGGCGGGCGGCCCGGGTCTCCAGCGACGTCCTGGTGTGGCTGCTGGGCGCAGCGACGGCCTGGATCCTCGCCGGAGTCCTGGACGAGCCGGGCAACGGCGCTGGCTGGCTGTTCACCGACCCCGGCCAGGAGTACCTGTGGCTGGGCCTGCCGATCGTGCTGGGCGCGCTGGTCCACGACATCGGCGACGCGCTGACCGTCTCCGGCTGCCCGGTCCTGTGGCCCATCCCGATAGGCCGCAAGCGCTGGTACCCGGTGGGCCCGCCGAAGGGCATGCGCTTCCGCGCCGGGAGCTGGGTGGAGATCAAGGTCCTGATGCCCGTGTTCATGCTGCTGGGCGGGATCGGCGGGCTGGGGGCACTGGGGTACCTCGGATAGCGGGGCCGCACTTCGGGCGCCCCGGCCGGGCGGGGACCGGTCCGCCCCCGCCCGACCGCGTCCCCTATCCGTGCCAGGACCGCCACAACGCCGCGTACGCCCCGTCCGCCGCGACCAGTTCCTGATGGCTGCCCAGTTCGCTGATCCGGCCGTCCTCCACCACCGCGATCACATCCGCATCGTGGGCCGTGTGCAGCCGGTGGGCGATGGCCACGACCGTACGGCCGTCCAGCACCCGGCCCAGTGAGCGTTCCAGGTGCCGGGCCGCGCGCGGGTCCAGCAGGGAGGTCGCCTCGTCCAGGACGAGGGTGTGCGGGTCGGCCAGGACCAGCCGGGCCAGCGCGATCTGCTGGGCCTGGGCCGGGGTGAGGGCGTGGCCGCCGGAGCCGACCTCGGTGTCCAGGCCCGCTTCCAGGGCCCGCGCCCACTCGTCCGCGTCCACCGCCCCGAGCGCGGCCCACAGCTCCGCGTCCTCGGCATCCGTACGGGCCAGCAGCAGGTTGTCGCGCAGCGAGCCCACGAAGACGTGGTGCTCCTGGTTGACCAGCGCCACGTGCGCGCGCACCCGCTCCGCCGGCATCCGGGACAGCTCCGCGCCGCCGAGCGTGATCTCGCCGGTGCGCGGCGCGTAGATCCCGGCGAGCAGCCGCCCGAGCGTCGACTTGCCCGCCCCGGAAGGACCGACCAGCGCCATCCGCGTGCCGGGCCGCACCCGCAGCGAGACCTCGTGCAGCACGTCCACGCCCGCCCGGTAACCGAAGCGCACATCGTCCGCCCGCACATCCCGGCCGTCCGGCTCGGCCCGCTCGTCGGCGGCGTCCGGCTCGATCTCCCGTACGCCCACCAGCCGCGCGATGGAGACCTGGGCCACCTGGAGCTCGTCGTACCACCGCAGGATGATCGACACGGGCTCGCTCATCATCTGCGCGAGCAGCGCCCCCGTCGTCAGCTGTCCCGGAGTCAGCCAGCCGCGCAGCACGAACAGGCCGCCGAGCAGCAGCACCGCGACCAGGATCAGCACATGCGTCACATTGACGACCGGGAAGAGCACCGAGCGCAGGTAGAGGGTGTAGCGCTCCCACTGGGTCCATTCGCGGATGCGGCGCTCGGAGAGCCGGATGCGGCGCGCGCCCAGCCGGTGCGCCTCGATGGTGCGCCCCGCGTCCACCGACTCGGTCAGCGCGGCCGAGACCGCGGCGTACCCGGCAGCCTCCGAGCGGTAGGCGTGCGGGGCGCGCTTGAAGTACCAGCGGCAGCCCACGAGCAGCACGGGCAGCGCGATGAGCACGGACAGGGCCAGCGGCGGCGCGGTGACGGTCATCCCGCCGAGCAGCAGCGCGATCCAGACCACGCCGATCGCCAGCTGCGGCACGGCCTCGCGCATCGCCTCCGACAGCCGGTCGATGTCCGTGGTGATGCGGGACAGCAGGTCGCCGGTCCCGGCCCGCTCCAGCACGCCCGGCGGCAGGGCGACGGACCGTACGAGGAAGTCCTC
Organism: Streptomyces sp. NRRL F-5755; assembly: GCF_001279365.1. Lineage (NCBI taxonomy): Bacteria > Bacillati > Actinomycetota > Actinomycetes > Kitasatosporales > Streptomycetaceae > Streptomyces > Streptomyces sp. NRRL F-5755. The sequence goes on from NZ_LGCW01000315.1 coordinate 32,355, forward strand.
GCGCAGGTCCGCCAGCATCTCCTCGCCGAGCATCGCGCCGCGCAGCCTTACCAGCCGGACGAACACGGCCTGGACGGCCAGCGCGAGGACGAACAGCGCGATCGTCCACTCCAGATGGAGGTCGCGCACGCCGTTGCCCAGGTCCTCCACGACGTTCCCGAGCAGGAACGGTCCGGCCATGGAGGCGAGGACGGCGACCGCGTTGACGGTCACCAGCAGGACGAAGGCCCCGCGGTGCCGGCGGACCAGCCCGCCCACATAGGCGCGTACGGTCGCGGGCGAGCCGACCGGCAGGGTCGCGGCCGTCCGCGGGGCGTCCGGATCGTGCTCCGGTGGCGCCAGGCCGATCATGCGGTCTCCTCGATCTGGTCGGTGCCGGTACGGGCGAAGTGCCCGCCGGACGCGGCCCGGCCCGCCAGGGAGGCGGCCTCCGGCCCGTCGTCCGCGTCGGTCTCGCGGGTGACCACGGCGCGGTACGCCGCGTTGCCGCGCAGGAGTTCACGGTGGGTGCCGGTGCCCGCCACCCGGCCCTCGTCGAGGAGGACCACATGGTCGGCGCGGTCCAGCAGCAGCGGGCTGGAGGTCAGGACCACCGTCGTACGGCCGGTGCGCAGCGCGCGCAGCCCGTCCGCGATCCGGGCCTCGGTGTGCGAGTCGACGGCGCTGGTCGGCTCGTCCAGGACCAGCACCTCGGGGTCCGCGACCAGCGACCTCGCCAGCGCCAGCCGCTGCCGCTGCCCGCCGGACAGCGACCGGCCGCGCTCGGTGATGTGACTGGCCATCGGGTCGCCGGAGCCGTCGGCCGAGCCCTGCGCCAGCGCGGCCAGCACGTCGCCGCACTGCGCCGCCGCCAGCGCCTCCTCGGCCCGTACGGACCCGGACGCCGGGATGTCCAGCAGCTCGCCGAGCGTCCCGGACAGCAGGACCGGGTCCTTGTCCTGGACGAGTACGGCGGTGCGGGCGGCCTCGCGCGGTACGTCGTCCAGCGGCGTGCCGCCGAGCAGGACCGACGGCGTGCCCTCGGGCGCGTCGGCGGGGTGGCCGCCGAGCCGGTCGGCGAGCCGTCCGGCCGTGTCCGGGTCGCCGCACACCACGGCGGTCAGCCGTCCGGCCGGTGCGCGTACCCCGCTGACCGGGTCGGCCAGGTCGCCGCCGAACGTGCCGGGCGCGGCGATCCGCCCGTCGGCCGGACGGCGCAGCGCCAGCACACGGGCGGCGCGTTTGGCCGACGGCCGGGAGAAGGAATACGCCATGGCGATCTCTTCGAAGTGCCTCAGCGGGTACAGCAGGAAGGTGACCGCGCTGTAGACGGTGACCAGTTCACCGACCCGCACCCGGCCGTCGAGGGCGAGCCCGGTGCCGTACCAGACCACCGCGATCAGCAGGAGTCCCGGGAGGAGTACCTGTACGGCGGAGATCGTGGACCACATGCGGGCGCTGCGTACGGCGGCCCGGCGGACGTCCTGGGACGCGCGCCGGTAGCGGCCGAGGAAGAGTTCCTCGCCGCCGATGCCGCGCAGGACGCGCAGGCCCGCGACGGTGTCGGAGGCCAGCTCGGTGGCCCGGCCCGCCTTCTCGCGCTGCTCGTCGGCGCGGCGGGTGGCGGGCGGCAGCAGCGGCAGGACGGCCAGCGCCAGTACGGGCACGCCCACGGCCACCACCACGCCCAGCGCGGGCTGGTGGACCACCAGTGCCACACAGACGCCGACGGAGGTCAGCGCCGCGGCGCCGAAACGCGAGACCGCCTCGACGAACCATCCGATCTTCTCCAGGTCACCCGTGGACACCGCCACCACTTCTCCGGCGGCGACCCGCCGGGTCATGGTGGAGCCCAATTCGGTGGTCTTGCGCGCCAACAGCTGCTGGATGCGGGCCACGGACGTGATCCAGTTGGTGACCGCGGCCCGGTGCAGCATCACGTCACCGACCGCCACCAGAGCGCCGAGCAGCAGCAACAGGCCGCCCGCGAGCAGCAGCCGGGAGCAGGAGCGGTCCACGACGGCCTGTACCGCGATACCGACCGGGACGGGGAAGGACGCCACGCCACCGGTGTGCACCAGCCCCCAGCACAGTGCTTTGGTCTGGCCGCCGAGCTGCTGCCGGTACAGCCACCGCAGCAGCCGGCCGCCGGAACGGACGTCCGGGACCCCTGGATCGGCATGGGGAAGGTCGCGAATGTGCATGGTTTCCCAAGGTCGGGGCCGACATGCGGCGCTTCGGGTGTACGGGCGTCGGGCCGGGCCGGGAGCCGGCGGCCGGTCCGCGTCGTCGTGCTGCGGCGGGGCCGCGCGCGGCAGGAAGAGGGGCGCGGCCGTGGGAGGGCCATGGAAGACTGGCGCGTCACGGCGCCCTGATTCAACAGGTTTTCCGCACGGGCGCACCCAACGGGCCATGTCGGTCAGGCCCGTACGTGCCGTCCTGGTGCCACCATGGGAATCATGCGAACTGCGGGCTGCATGGTACGGAAGGCCGCGGTGGCGGCAGTGGGGCTGGCCCTGCTGGCGGGCTGCGGCACGGGCGGCGGAACGGCGGACGACGAAGGCAAGGGCAACGACAGGCGCAAGGCCGAGGCCGCCGCGTACTCGAAGGATCTCCCGGGGGTGGGGGCGCAGCTCAGAGCGCGCATCCCCGCCGAAACGCGGCAGGTCGTCGCCGTGTACGGCAAGGGCGCCGACTCGCCCGACGCCACGCTCGTCCTGTACACGAAGACGGCCAAGGGGTGGCACCGTACGGCCGACTGGCCCGCGCACAACGGCAGGAAGGGCTGGACCACCGACCACCACGAGGACGATCTGCGCAGCCCGGTCGGCGTCTACAGCCTCACCGACGCGGGCGGCGTGCTGCCCGACCCGGGCGCGAAACTGCCGTACACCCACTCGGCGGCCTTCACCCCGCCCCCGTACTGGGAGAAGAAGACCCGGCACGACTTCGACCACGTCATCGCCGTCGACTACAACCGCGTCAAAGGCACCTCGCCCCTGGACCCGACCCGGCCGCAGGGGCAGAAGAAGGGCGGCGGCATCTGGCTCCACCTGGACCACGGCAGCGGCACGTCCGGCTGTGTGAGCATCTCCAAGGCGGGCCTGGTCACACTGCTGCGCACCCTCGACCCGCGGCAGCGTCCCGTCGTGGTCATGGGCGACCGCGCGCATCTGGCGGCCTGAGGGGCGCTTGCGGGCGGCGCTTACGAGTGACTTGGGCGGCGCTGCCGAGCCGCCGGAGCGGTGCGGGGGCCGGGCGCGGCTCCGCCCGCCCGGCCCCGCTCCGTCACGCCGCCGGCTCGCTCGTCACGCCGTCGGCTTGGGGGAGTCCACCCCCTGCCGCGGCTTGCGCCACAGGCCCCGGGTGAAGTCCGGGAACTCCTGCGGCTCGCCCTTCGCCTTGATGGAGGCGTGGCTCAGCATCACCGGCGCGCTCCAGGTCGCCGCGTCGTAGACGTCGAAGTCCGGTACCAGACCGAGCTGGAAGCACTGCATGATCCGGAACAGCATGATGTAGTCCATGCCGCCGTGGCCGCCGGGCGGGTTGGCGTGCTCCTTCCACAGCCAGTGGTCCCACTCGGCGTACTGGCTGAAGTCGCCCCACTGGTCGTTGCTCTGGTCGGGCTCGATGTAGATCCGCTCCGGGTAGTCCTCGAAGACGCCCTTGGTGCCGCCGAGGCTGTTGATGCGGCTGTACGGGTGCGGCGTGGACACGTCGTGCTCCAGCCGCAGCACCCGGCCCTTGGCGGTCTGCAGGAGGCTGAAGGTGCGGTCGCTCTCGATGTACGACTCCTTCCAGCTCGGGTCGCCCGGCGGCATGTGCGCCGCGCGGTATTCCGCGAGCCCCAGCGCGGGCGTGCCGTAGCTGGACATGCGCACCACCCGGTCACCGCGGTTGACGTCCATGTAGTTCGCGATCGGCCCGAAGCCGTGGGTCGGGTAGAGATCACCGCGAAGCCGGGTGTGCCACAGCCGCCGCCACGGCCCCTCGTAGTACGTCGGGTCGAACATCAGCTGGCGCAGGTCGTGGTTGTACGCGCCGGCGGCGTGCAGCAGCTTGCCGAAGCGGCCCGCGTGCGCCATCCGCAGGACGCGCATCTCGTTGCGGCCGTAACAGCAGTTCTCCACCTGCATGCAGTGCCGGCGGGTGCGCTCGGAGAGGTCGACCAGGTCCCAGAGATGGTCCATGCGCATGGCGACCGGGCACTCCACGCCGACGTGCTTGCCGGCCAGCAGCGCCGCCTTGGCCATCTCGAAGTGCCAGTCCCACGGGGTGGCGATGTAGACGAAGTCGAGGTCGCCGCGCTCGACGAGGTTCTCGAAGTCGTGGTCGCCCTTGCTGTAGACGGCGGGCGCCGGCTGTCCCGCGCCGGTGACCAGCTGGACGGCCTTGGCCGCCTTGTCCTTGACCGGGTCGCAGACCGCCACGACCCGTACGCCCGGTATGTCGAGGTACAGCGGCAGCATGCCCATGCCGCGGTTGCCCAGGCCGATGATGCCGACCCGTACCGTGGCGCGCCGCTCGAACGGTACGCCGATCATGGTTTTGTGCTTGCGCCGGGGAGCCGCTGCTTCCCAGGCCGCCGCCGCCGCTCCGGCCGCCTGTCCGGTCCCGGCCGCCGCGGCGCTGCCGGTGCCCAGCCCGGCGATACCGAGCCCGGCCCCCGCCGCCCCGGCGGTCCACAGGACGGAGCGCCTGGTGGGTCTCGGTCCTTCGTGACCGGCGGGGTCCTCGGGGCCGTCGTGCTCGTGGGGCTCGTGGCGCTGCGATGGTGCCTCGTTCATCGGTCCTCCAGGGGAACGGATGGTGCGTGGCGGAAGCGTGAACCTCGCAGAGGACCTTGGCGGTTGAGTGGCACGGGGCACAAGAGGGCCGCCCGGACGGGATGCCCCGTACGGGCGGCCGCGGTCCGGCCGGTACGGGCCCGAGGCGACGCGACCCGCTCCTTGCGCAAGGGGCCGAAAAGCCTTGCGAAAACCCTTGACGGGTCAACCGGCGGAACGGCAGGCTCCGTCGGACATTCCCCCCACGGCAGCCCGGAACACGGCTGCCCGCGCGGAGCCGGCCGGCGGTGCCCCACCACCGGAGACCGGCCGCTCCCGCCTGCCGAAGGAGCCGCAGCATGCAGCGTCGTGCCCGCACCCTCGCCGGCGTCCTGGCCGTCGCCGGCCTCGCCGCCGCCACGCCCTGGACGGCGCAGGCCGCACCGCCCGGCCCGAAGACCGTCACGGCCACCCTCTTCGAGCGTCCCTTCGTGCAGGTCGCCACGGCCTGCACGGACCAGCTCGGCCCGGCCGGATACGGCTACGTCGAAGTCTCGCCCGCCACCGAGCACATCCGGGGCGGCCAGTGGTGGACCTCGTACCAGCCCGTCGGCTACCGGATCGCCGGACGGCTCGGCGACCGCGCGGCCTTCAAGAAGATGGTCGACGCGTGCCACGCGGCCGGTGTACGGGTGATCGCCGACGCCGTGATCAACCACATGGCCGCCGGCTCCGGCACCGGTACGGGCGGCACGGCGTACACCAAGTACGGCTACCCCGGCCTCTACGGCGACCGTGACTTCCACGCATGCCGCAAGGACATATCCGACTACACCGACCGCGGCGACGTGCAGAACTGCGAACTCGTCGGCCTCGCCACCGGCAGCGACCACGTGCGGACCGCGATCGCCGGATACCTCGACGACCTGCGGTCGCTGGGCGTGGACGGCTTCCGCGTGGACGCCGCCAAGCACATGGCCGCCGCTGACCTGGCGGCCGTCAAGGGCCGGATGAAGGACCCCGGCTTCTGGGTGCAGGAGGCCGTGTACGGCGACGGCGAGGCGGTACGGCCCGAGGAGTACACCGGCACCGGAGACGTCGACGAATTCCGGTACGGGACCCACCTCAAGGCCGCGTTCCAGGGCGGCAACCTCGCACAGCTGAAGTCCGTGGCCGACGGGAAACTGGACGGCGGGCACGCCCGTACGTTCGTCGACAACTGGGACACCGAACGCAACGGCTCGACGCTCACCTACAAGGACGGCGCGGCCCACCTCCTCGCCAACGTCTTCATGCTCGCCTCGCCGTACGGCTCACCGAACGTCCACTCCGGCTACGCGTGGACCGACAAGGACGCCGGCCCGCCCACCGGCACCGACGGCTGGACCGGCCTGCACGCCCGGCGGGAGATCACCGCCATGGTCGGCTTCCGCAACGCGGTGGGCTCCGCGCCGCTGACCGACTGGTGGGACAACGGCGGCGACGCGATCGCCTTCGCACGCGACGGCAAGGGCTTCGTCGCCCTCAACAACGGCGACGCGGCGCTGGAGCGGACGTTCGCCACGTCCCTGCCCGCCGGAACGTACTGCGACATCCTGCGGGCCGCACCCGACGCGTGCGACAGCCACACGGTCACCGTCGGGAACGACGGGACGGCCCGGCTGACGGTGCCGGGGAAGGGGGCGGTGGCGCTGCGGGTCGGGGGGTGAGGGAGCGGGGGCGG
>NZ_LGCW01000316.1:0-37943 GCF_001279365.1 Streptomyces sp. NRRL F-5755
GCGCAGGGGGACGGCGCCCCGGGGGACCTTGGGGGGATGGGTGCTGCGGTGTACGGGTGGGGTGCGCGGGTCATGCGCCCCGGGCGGCCCGCGCGGTCGTCGGCCACAGGAGCCCCACGACCGACAATGCGCCCCAGCCCACCGAGACGGCCACGGCCGCACGCCGCCGGGCCCGGCCCGGCAGCGTCACGCCCAGGAGGGCCGCGTCACCGAAGTCCGCCGCGATCCGGACGCAGGCGGCGGTTTGCAGGGCCGGGCCCGTCGGCGCCAGGGCCAGGGCGAGGCCGCCGGCCGCGTCGCGCCAGGCCAGCGGGCGCAGTGCCGTACGGGTCGCGGAGGCCACCTGCCCGTCCGCCTCCGCCAGGCCGGAGGGCTTGGCCAGCAGGGCGGGCCAGGCGGTGACCGCCAGGCCGTACACCGCCGTTGTCGCGCCCACCGCGCGCAGCAGTCCCTCGTGCATCGTCCGCCTCCTTCGTCACGGGCTCCGGAGGCGAGCGCGGCACCGCGCCCCACCGCCGCCTCTACCGGTGCGTACCCACTCTTCCTCTTTCGTCCCGTTCCGGCGGCACAACGCGCCCGTCGACGGGCGCACGCCCGGCACACCGCGCCCGGAGGGACGAACGGCTCAGACGTCCAGCTCCGACTCGACCTGCCGCAGGCGGTCCCGTGCCGTGTCCAGATCGCCGCTGGCCCGGTCCAGGACGAGGTAGACGAAGATGCCCTGGCGGCTGCGGCGGGTGAGCGGGCGGATCAGGTGCAGCTCGTCGTCCAGCGTGATCAGGATGTCCTGGACCCGCTCCGGGCGGTACCCGAGGAGTTCCAGCGTGAACAGCTTCGCCCGCACCACGTCGGTGTCCCCGCGGGCAGCCGTTTCGAGGTCAGGACCGGACGGGTCGCCGACCGCGCCGAGGGTGAGGCGGCTGAAGTAGTCGACCACCGAAGCGCCGAGGACACCCTTGAGCTGAACCAGGTCCCGCAGCGTCTCATCGATGCCTGCCATGGCCACCTGCCCCGGACGCCTGGGCCCGCTCGCCTGTCGGACCGCTCGCCGGCCAAACCTCCCGGCACAACAGGAGCGCGGTGTGGCGGCCCCTGACATTATCTTGGCACGGATGGCCGGAAAGTGACGTCGGATCAGCAGAAGTTGTGGGTGGGGGAGAGGGGATGGGTGGGGGCAAAGCGCCGGGGGATAGCGGGGCGCCGAGGGGTGGCGGAGCGCTGGGCGGTGAAGAGGTGGTGTGTGGGGAAGGGGGGGCGCGTGGTGGACGGGTGGTTCGGGAGGGCGCATACCGATCCCGTGTGACGGTGGCGCGGGAGGGTATGTGCCGGTTCCGAGTGAGGGGCGCGGCGTAAGGCGCATGCCGATCCCACCTGGCGGTGGCGCGGGAGGGTATGTGCCGGTTCCGGGTGAGGGGCGCGGCGTAAGGCGCATGCTGATCCCGCTTGACGGTGGCGCGGGAGGATGCTTGCCGGTTCCGTGTGACGGCGGCGGGTGAGGGCGCATGCCGGTCCCGTCTGGCGGTGGTGCGGGAGGGTGCGTCCGGCGTCCGGGTGAGGGCGGTGGCGTAAGGCGCATGCCGATCCCGCCTGGCGGTGGCGCGGGAGGATGCTTGCCGGTTCCGCCTGACGATGGCGGGTGAGGATGCATATCGACCCCGCCTGACAGCGGCGCGGGAAGACGCGTACCCATCCCACCTTTCGGCGGCAGGTGAGGCCGGATGCCCACCCCGCCTGACGGCGGCGCGCAAGGACGCGTACCGATCCCGCCTGTCGGTGCCGGACCAGGGCGCGTCCCGGCCCCGTACGACGGTGGGACGGACGCGCCCGTTGTGATCGGCTGGCCGCCGTGGCAAGGGTTTCGTCTGCCGTTCTCAGGCGGCCGCCGTGGCGATAATTTCGTCTGCCGCGCGCTGGCCGCTGGCCACGCAGTCGGCGACGCCGACTCCGTCGTATGCGGCGCCGCACAGGCGCAGGCCCGGTAGGCGGGACAGTCCGTTGCGTACCCGCGTCACGCGTGCCGGGTGGCCGACCGCGTAGTGCGGCAGGCCGCCGATCCACCGCGTCACGTCCGTCGCCACCGGCCGCGCGGCCAGCCCGGTGGCCTCGCCCAGGTCGCGCAGCGCGGCGCCCACCAGGTCGGTGTCGTCCAGGTAGAGGACCTCTTCCTGGCCGTACCGGCCGATCGAGGTGCGCAGGACGAAGAGGTCCTCGGCCCGTTCCGACAGCCAGTCCCACTTGCGTGTCAGGAACGTGGACGCCTTGATGGTGTGCCCGTCCCCCGGCGGTACGAGGAAGCCGCACCGGCCGTCGAACGCGGTCAGCCCGGCCAGGTCGGAGCGCCGGAACGCCATCGTGACCAGCGCCATCGACGCGTAGGCCACCTCGGACAGTTCGGCTGCCGCGAGCGGCGCCTCGGCGGCGAGCAGGGTGGCCGCCGACCAGGCCGGGGTCGCCAGCACGAGGCTGTCGCACAGCAGGGTGCGGGCGGCGGTGCGCACTTCCCAGCCGTACGCGGTGCGGGTCAGCGCGAGGGCCGGGGTGTTGCGCAGGATCGCCCCGCCCGCGGCGCGTACGGCGTCGGCCACGGCGCCCGCCAACGTGCCCGCGCCGCCGTCCAGGCCCAGGTAGTCGGGGCCGCCGCGGGACAGGTCGGGGATGGTGTGGGCGGTGGCCCGCTCGCCGGTCCCCGTACGGGCGAACTCGGGCCGGGGGCGCGGGATGAGCGGCCCCGAGCGCGGCCGGTCGGCGATCCGCCGCTGCTCCGCGAGCCGCCGCTCCTCGGCGATCTCCCGTTCCAGGGCCCGGCGCCGCGCCTCCGCGTTGCGCTGTTCGGCGAGGCGCCGCTGCTGTTCGGCGGACCGCCGCCGCACCTGCCGTACGCCGGTCAGCAGCGCCCCGTCGTGCCGCGCCGCCTCGAACAGCTGCGGTACGGCGGCGCGCAGGGACACCTCGTACGTGTCGGCCGTCCGGGTCCGGCCGAGGACGTCGCGCCCGCGGCAGCTCGGGATCGGCCGCAGCCCGCCCCGTGTCCACAGCGCGGCGCCCGTCGCGGCAGGGACCCGCAGCCGGTCGCCGAGGCCCACCTCCCGCGCCAGGTCCACCGCTTCCGGCCGGGGCACGCGCAGCGCCTCGGCGCCCAGGTCGACGGGCACCCCGGCGATCTCGCCGGAGCGCAGCTTGCCGCCGAGCCGTCCGGTGGACTCCAGCAGCGTCACGCGCAGGCCCGCGCCGGTGAGCCGGTGCGCGGCGGCGAGGCCCGCGATGCCGCCGCCGATGACGACGACGTGCCGGGCGAGCGCCCGCCCGGTGCCGGCGGTCCCGGCGGGGGCGTGGGTACGGGGCGCGGTGGCGCTCCCGGCGGCATCGGCGCTCCGGTACGCGGGACCGGTCCGTACGGCGGACGCGGTCGTCGGCACGCTCATGACTCGACTCCTTCGAACGCGGTGTTCGCTGCCGTCGCCGCTCCCGGGCCGCCCGTCACGGCGCGCGGCGACGGGCGCAGGATGTCCGAGAGCGGATCGTGCCGGATGCTGCCGGGCGGCATGCCCGCGGCGGTCAGCCGGGCCACGGTCGCCTCGACCACCGCGGTCGGGCCGCTGACGTACGCCTGGTGCCCGGACCAGTCGCCGTGCCGCGTCACGGCCTCGGCCACCGCCCCGGCCAGCGCGTCGTAGCCGTCCTCGCCCGTCCCGAAGGCGGCGCCGGTGCCGGGCCGCCGCCCGATCACGGGTGTCACCCGCAGCCAGGGCCGCCGCCGCTCCAGTTCGGACGGCGGGCCCGCGTCGTACAGGTCGGCGAAGCTGTGCGCGCCGAGGAACAGCCGTACGTTCCGGTGCCTGCGCCGCGCGGACAGGTCCTCCAGCAGCGCCTTCACCGGCGCCCAGCCGGTGTCGGCCGCCACCAGGACGAGGTCGCTCGCCAGCTCGTCGTCCAGCGTCATCGACCCGCGCGCGGGGCCGACGCGCAGCGTGTCACCGGCCCGCGTGTGCGCGACCAGGGCCTCGCTCACGCCGCCCGCGCACGTCTGCCGTACGTGGAACTCCAGCTCGCCGTCGGGCCGGGGTGCGCAGGCGATCGAGTACTGCCGCCACGCCTGCGGCAGCAGCGGCGACTCCAGGGCCGCGAACTGCCCCGCGCGGTACGGGTACGGCTCGTTGGTCCGCACCCGCAGCACCGCGAGGTCCGGTCGGCGCCGCTCGTGCGCGGTCACCTCGGCCTGCCAGTACGGCGGTTCGGCGAGGGCCGCCTCGGCGCCGCTGACCATGGCCGCGACGGCGAACCGCAGCATGCGCACCCACGCCTGCTCGACGGCGTCCGCCCAGCGCGGGCCCGCCGTGCGGCGCAGTGCCTCGCACAGCGCCGCCTCGAACGCCTGGAAGTGCACCGGCCGCACCCCGAGCTTGCGGTGGTCGCGGCCCAGCCGCCCGAAGACCTCCGCGATGTCGTCGGGCCGGTGGAGGTTCTCGATCAAGTACCAGAAGGCGCGCGCCAGATGGGCGCGCTGGAACTCCATCGACTCCGGGAACAGCGACCGCAGATAGGGCCACCGCCGGAACATCGTCTCGTAGAGGTGGGTGATCAGCTCGCCGAAGGGGGTCACGAGTTCCAGGTACTCGGTGATGACCCGCTGGTCGGCGGCGCCGTCGTAGGACGCGGGGTCGAAGTCCGCCGCGCCGTGGGGCGAGGGGCCGGCGCCGGAGGCGTCCGAGGAGCGGCCGATGGCCCGCGGGCCGCCGCCCGCCCGGCCGGCCGCGAGCCCCTGGGGGGCGGCCGGTTCGGTTCCGGGGGACAGGATGCGCCGCCGCAGCCGCATGGCCTCGTGGCGGGCGAGCAGGGCGTGGTAGTCCTCGTTGACGGTGCTCATGAGCGTACGGCCCGATCGGGGACGGAAGCGGGGGAGGCCGGGAGGACCGGAACGGCGCTGAGCGGCCGGGGGTTGCGGGCATACGACGCGAGGCGTGGCATGAACGGACCTCCTGAAGGGGATGGGGCGCGTCAGTATGGCACTGGGCAAAGGTGACCGAACGGCCCTATTCCCCCAGGACTTCCGGCCCTCGCGGAAGATCGTCCCGAGGGTGTGTGATGCCGTGCGCACCCCTCGTACGCGACCCCGGCCGACAGAACGAGAGCCGAATGAACCAGCACCCCGGGCCCGTCGGGCCCACCGGACCCGGCGCACCGCCCCTGCGCGTGTTCATCCTCGACGACCACGAGGTGGTCCGCCGTGGCGTGCGCGACCTCCTCGACGCCGAGGACGGCATCGAGGTCGTGGGGGAGGCGTCCAGCGGGGCCGAGGCCCTGGCCCGGGTGCCCGCCGTACGGCCGCAGGTGGCGGTGCTCGACGTACGGCTGGGGGAGCGCGGCGAGTCGGCGAACGGCGACCACGAGGGCATCGAGGTCTGCCGCGAACTGCGCGCCCGGATGCCCGACCTGGCCTGCCTGATGCTCACGTCCTTCGACGACGACGAGGCGCTGTTCGACGCCATCATGGCGGGCGCGGCCGGGTACGTCCTCAAGCAGATCAACGGGTCCGACCTGGTGAACGCGGTACGGACGGTGGCGGCCGGCAAGTCGATGCTGGACCCGCGCACGGCGTCCCGTGTGATGGCGCGGCTGCGCGCCCCGCAGCAGGCCGAGACGTCCCCGCAGTCCGAACTGGACCGGCTGGCGCCCCGGGAGCGCGAGATCCTGGAGCTGATCGGCGAGGGCCTGACCAACCGGGAGATCGCGGACCGGCTGTTCCTCGCGGAGAAGACGGTCAAGAACCGCATCTCCACGATCCTTTCCAAGCTGGGGGTCGGGCGGCGCGTCCAGGCCGCGGTGATCGCCGGGCGCATCCGGGGCCAGCAGGAGCACCAGCGCGGCGGCCGGTAGGGGGCGGACGCGCGCCGACGGCGCGGGGCGGACACGGGTCCGCCCCGCGCCGTTCCCGTTTATGGCGCTACGGGCCGCTCCCGCCAAGAGCCCCTTGCCGCACCGCCTTTCGGCTGCCCGCCCGGCTGTCCGGGCCCGGGACCGTCGGCCGCCGTCCCGGCCCGCACGGCCCTATGGCCCCGTGCGCCCCGCGGCCGATGCTGGCACAGCCGGGAAGAGCCGGGTCTCTCCCCCGTGCTGAAGGCTCTTCCCGGCCCGTTGAGTTCATGCGCCAGAAATGAAGGACACACCCCGGTGGACGGATCGGATACCCGCACGCAGACAGACTCCGGGACGCACGGCGGCTCCGGCGCCCCGGACCGGCCCGTCACCGAGCCGGGCGGCCACCGGACGGTGGACGGGCACGACGGCGGGGCCGGGGCGACCACCGGCCCCGCCACCGACATCCCGCACGCCGTCCCGGGCCCCCGTCCGATACGCCGCCGCATCCCGGTGGAGTGGCTGACCACCACCGACCACAAGAAGATCGGGACGCTCTACCTCGTCACGGCCTTCGTGTTCTTCCTCGTGGGCGGCCTGATGGCCCTCCTGATGCGCGCCGAACTGGCCCGGCCCGGCACGCAGATCATGTCCAACGAGCAGTTCAACCAGGCGTTCACGATGCACGGCTCGGTGATGCTGCTGCTGTTCGCCATGCCGCTGTTCACCGGCTTCGCGAACTGGCTGATGCCGCTGCAGATCGGCGCCCCCGACGTCGCCTTCCCGCGGCTGAACATGCTCGCCTACTGGCTGTTCCTGTTCGGCTCGCTGATCGCGGCGGCCGGCTTCCTGACCCCGCAGGGCGCCGCCGACTTCGGCTGGTTCGCGTACGCGCCGCTGTCGGACGCGGTGCACTCGCCCGGCGTCGGCGCCGACATGTGGATCATGGGCGTGGCGCTGTCCGGCTTCGGCTCCATCCTGGGCGCGGTCAACTTCATCACCACGATCATCTGCATGCGCGCCCCCGGCATGACGATGTTCCGGATGCCGATCTTCACCTGGAACGTGCTGCTGACCGCGCTGCTGATCCTGATGGTCTTCCCCGTGCTGGCCGCGGCCCTGTTCGCCCTGGAGATGGACCGCAAGTTCGGCTCGCACATCTTCGACCCCGCCAACGGCGGCGCACTGCTGTGGCAGCACCTGTTCTGGTTCTTCGGCCACCCCGAGGTCTACGTCCTCGCGCTGCCGTTCTTCGGCATCATCTCCGAGGTCATCCCGGTCTTCTCCCGCAAGCCCATGTTCGGCTACATCGGCCTGATCGCGGCGACGATCTCCATCGCGGGCCTGTCCATCACCGTGTGGGCGCACCACATGTACGTGACCGGCGGCGTCCTGCTGCCGTTCTTCGCCTTCATGACGTTCCTGATCGCGGTGCCGACCGGGGTGAAGTTCTTCAACTGGATCGGCACCATGTGGAAGGGCTCGCTGTCCTTCGAGACGCCGATGCTCTGGGCCACCGGCTTCCTGATCACCTTCGTCTTCGGCGGCCTGACCGGTGTCATCCTGGCCTCCCCGCCGATGGACTTCCACGTCTCCGACACCTACTTCGTCGTCGCGCACTTCCACTACACGCTCTTCGGTACGGTCGTGTACGCGATGTTCGCCGGCTTCCACTTCTGGTGGCCGAAGTTCACCGGCAAGATGCTGGACGAACGCCTCGGCAAGATCACCTTCTGGACGCTCACCGTCGGCTTCAACCTCACCTTCCTCGTGCAGCACTGGCTCGGCGCCGCGGGCATGCCCCGCCGCTACGCCGACTACCTCGCCGCCGACGGCTTCACCACCCTCAACACCCTGTCCTCCATCGGCTCCTTCACGCTCGGGCTGTCCTTCCTGCCCTTCTTCTACAACGTGTGGAAGACCGCCAAGTACGGCAAGAAGATCGAGGCCGACGACCCCTGGGGCTACAGCCGGTCCCTGGAGTGGGCGACCTCCTGCCCGCCGCCCCGGCACAACTTCACCTCGCTGCCCCGCATCCGCAGCGAATCCCCCGCCTTCGACCTCCACCACCCCGAGGTGGCCGCGCTCGAAGCGTCCCGCACCTGACCCTCCGCACCCCCGTCCCCGCCCCCTCCCGCCGTCCCCCGGAATCAGGTACGCATGTCCCCCGATGTCCTGGCGCTGGGCGCCGCCGTCCTGACCGCCGCGGGCAGTGTCTGGTACCTGCCCGCCCTGCTCGACCTGCGCGCGGGCCCCGACCGCCCGCTGTCCCTGCGCATCGCCGCCGTCTCCTGCCTCGTCCTGTGGTCCACCCCGGCCGCACTGGCCGTGCTCCTCCTGCTGTCCGTCCCCTGGCCCGCGCTGGCCGCCACTGCGGCCACCGGCATTGCGGCCTCGGCGGCCGTCCGCACCGCCGCCGCCTGCCGCCGCTTCCGGGAGCAGCGGGAGGAGGACGAACGCTGGGCGGCGCTCCACCTGGGCCACCCGCCGGCCCGGCACCCGGGCCGATTCCGGGGCGCTTTCCGGGGGCGGCTGATCTAGAAGGCGGCCGGCGGCTCGGCGGCGGGCGGTACGGACGCGGGCTGCCGGCTCCGCTCGATCTGCCCCATGACCTCGTTGACGTGGTCGAGCATCTCGGCGGTGAGCCCGCCGGCGCGCGGCGACGGGGCGCCCACGTCGCCGGTGTGCAGCGAGGTCAGGAACCGCAGCCCCTCCGCCACCTGCGCGGCGATCTCGTCGTGGTCGAAGAAGAAGGCCGGGCTGACGTCGAAGTAGTCCGCCAGCACCTCCAGCTGCCGGAACGTGGGGTTGTCGCGGTGCCCGTTGCGCAGCAGCGAGATGTACGAGTGGGAGATGATCTGCTCCCCGGCCGCCGCGTTGATCGACGCGGCCACCTGCCGGTTGGACGGCGGGCTCCCGTCCGGCCCCTCGGCGCGTTCGAAAAGGCAATTGAGTTTGGCGGCCAAGCTGTCGGCTCTGTCCTCCTGAGCGTGCTGCACGATGCCGGACCCACCCCTTCCTCTTCCGCGCCAAGAAATGCGGGAAATATCTGAACGCCGTCGTCCGCCGCTTCCTCGCGGCGCCCTCCGACGGCCTTCGGCCTGCTCCGATCGCGGAGCGTGGGCGACCCGGTACAGGCGGGTCGGAGGGTGGGACATCCTAGTGCGCGACGGTGAGCGGAGTAAGGTCCACCGGTTCCGGTACGCAGTGCTTCGGCCACTCGCGCAAGTGGGGTGGCGGCACCTCTCTGTGATGCGCAGTCAGGTCCAGTCAGGCGCCTTTCAGCGCTGTTGACTCGCGTGAACGAGCTGGCTACCTTGGGGTCCGCACAGTCTGCCGACCGTTCCGCATCGGGGTGTTGGGGCAGGTGACAGCGGGTGCGGCGCCACTGACCGGGTGCTGTGGCCCGCGGTGGACTTGCCCTGCCGCCGAGCGCGGAAGGAGGCGGACGGAGGTGAATCGCCAACGGTTTTGTACGCCCGGGGTCCGCTCTTCGGCTCTTCGCGCGGTGTAACGGGGAATGGCTGCAAACTGACCAGGCGGCCAGGCATTCTCCCGTTTCCCGCGCAGGTGCCGACGCGGTTCCCCGTATTCGCGGCGTGACGAAATCCAAAAATCGGGGGAACATTGCAAGCAACATTTCGGGGGAGCGTTTCCGGAGCCGGCCTGCTGTGTCCGGACGACGGTCCGGAACAACCGTGGGGGCCGGGGCTGCGCGGCGCGCGCTGGGAGCCGGGAAACGCCTCCGCCATCTCCGAGGGACAGGTGCACGTCTTCTCGGTCCTGGACGAGACGGCGGACTGCGCGCAGGGATGCGCGCGGCCGGACGGCGACGGCTTCGCGGTCGCGGCCGACTCCTGCCCGTGCGGCCTGTGGCGGGGGCGGCTGCACACCCTGGTGGCCTGGCTGCTGGACTGCTCGCCGTGCGAAGTGCGCTCGACGCGCGACGATTTCGGCAGGTCGCGGCTGTCCGCCGGGCCATTGGACCTGACGGTCTGCCGTGACGAGGGCGGACTGCTGATCGCCTGCGCCCGCGGCGCTTCGGTGGCGCTGAGCGTGTCCACCGTGCCGTCGTCGCTGGACGCCTGGGCGTGGCTGCCGTTCGGCGCCGCCGAGCGGGCCCGTGCCGAAGCGGCCCCGGCCGCCCACCGCGCGGCGCTGCTCACCCAGTGGTGGACGCGCAAGGAAGCGGCGCTGCGGCTCACGGGCCGCGGCGGGCTGGCGTTCGCCGCCGAGGTGGACGTCCTGGGCGTGGGGCCGGAGGGCGCGGTCGTGGTGCCCGAGACCGGCATCCTGGGCACCGGCGGCGTCGCGTACGTACAGGATCTGCCCACCGATCCGGACACCGCCGCTTCCGTGGCGGCCTCGCAGCCGGTGAGCGAGGCCGTCGTGTGGCGGGTGCGGTGTCCGGTGCCGGTGGGGCCGTGACGGCCGGGCGCGTGCGCCGGGCGGGGGCCGGCCGGTGCGTCCGGTCCGGCGCCCGGCCGGCGCACGCGCCTTTACGGCATCAGGACCAGATGCGGGTCGGGCCCGGTGAGGTGGCCCGGATCGCTCAGCTCGCGCCAGGTCGCCATCGCCAGCCGGTACGCGCCGGCGGTCTCGTACCCGGATGCCGCGGTGCGGAAGTCGGCCTCGGCGGCCTCCTCGCGACCGGCGGCGCGCTGGGCGCGGGCCCGGATCAGGACACAGCGGGCCTGGTCCAGCGCGGGCAGCGCCGGGGAGTCGACGGGGATGGTGCCGGCCTGCTCCAGGGCCCGTTCCGCGTCGGAGGCGCGCAGCGCGCCCAGGACCTCCAGGGCCGCGAGCCAGCTCAGCGTCTCCGGCGTGGCGAGCAGCGCGGCGGCCTGGCGGACGCGCTCCAGCAGGGCGTCGGCGCCGGGGGCGTCGCAGGCGAGGGCCAGCAGCGTACGGGCGCGGGCCAGGCGGGTGCGCTGCCGCACGTCGTCGGTGGCCGCGAGCAGTTCGTCCGCCTCGGTCAGCAACTCGTGCGCGGCGTCCGCCCGGCCGTCCAGATAGCGCGCGCCCGCGGCGGCCCACAGGCCGATCGCGCGAAGGCGTGCGGCACCGGCGGGCGGCGCCTCGTCCAGCAGGGTGTCGGCGAGGCCCTGCGCGCGGTGCCACTCACCGCTTTCCACGTACGCCGACAGCAGCGCCACCTGGGCCTGCACCCGGGCGGGGCGGGCCGCTTCGACGTCCGCCGCGGCGCTCTGGGCGTCCTCGGCGCGGCGTACCGCCTCGGCCAGGCGGCCCTGCCGCCGGTGCAGCTGGGAGAGTTCGGCGGCGACCTGGGAGCGCAGCAGCGGCGCGGCGGTGGTGAGCGGGTCGTCGAGCAGGGTGCGCAGGACGCGCTCGCGGTCGTCGGCGGCGCCGAGCTGGTCGAGGACGGTGGCCAGCTCCCAGCGGGCCTCCCAGCGCACCTCGTCGAGGTCGTTGTCGGCGGCCCGTCCGGCGACGGTTTCCAGCTGCCGGCGGGCGGCGGGCCAGTCACCGGCGGCCTGGCTCGCGCGGGCGGCGACGAGCTGGCCGACCAGCTCCAGGCGGTGGGTGCGCTCGCGGTCGGCGGGCCGGGGCGCGGTCAGCTCTTCGAGGGACATGCCGAGGCGCTCGGCGATGGCCTTGGCCGCTTTGGTGCTGGGGCTGCGGCGGCCGCTCTCCACCAACGAGACGTAGCTGGGGGAGACGCCGTCGCCGGCGAGGTCCCCTTGGGACATGCCCTGGGCGCGACGGATCTCCCGGACGCGTTCTCCGAACGCTGGCTGTTCGATCGTCAAGCTGTTCCTCGGCGTTCAGCTCGCTGTTGAGTAGGGGATGCATGGACAAGCTTACGGGTTGTGACCCGCGACTCTACTCGCCCGGACGGCAGGCGGGGGCGGTTGTCACTGGCTCGTATCCGGCTCTTTACGGGCTCTTGAAGAAGCCAGTTGGTCAATATCCAGTCATGCTAGTGTCAATTCATATGACAAGCCTGGGATTTCCTCGACGCCGCCGGTGGGGAATCCATGCCCTGCTGGGCGCCGTGGCGGTCAGCTCGCTCGGCGAGGCCATGATGGTCGTCGCCGTCCCCTGGTTCGTACTGAAGACGACCGGCAGCGTGGCGCAGACCGGGATCGTGGTCGCGATCGGGGCCGTCACCTCCGGAGTGGTCGGATTCGTGGCGGGTCCGCTGGTCGACCGCTGGGGATTCCGGACGATGGCGGTGGTCGCCTATCTGGTCGGCGGCCTCGGCGCGGCCTGCATCCCCCTGCTGTACGCCCTGGATGCGCTGGACTTCCCCACCCTCGCCCTCCTGGTGGTGGCCGCCAACGCCCTCGACGTCCCCGGCGGCGCGGCGGTCACCGGCCTGGTCCCGGAGCTGAGCGAGGCCGCGGGCATGCCGCTGGAGCGCGGCAACGCGCTGCTCACCGGTATCCACCAGGTCGCCCAGCTGTGCGGGCCCCCGCTGGGCGGCGCCGGCGTCGCACTGCTCGGCACCCACAGCGTGCTGCTCCTCGACGCCGTCGCCTGCGGACTCGCGGCGCTGGTCCTCCTCGTCTGCATCTCCGCCGGCCGGCGGGCCACCGAGCGGCGCCCGGCCGGTGCCTACCTCGCCGACCTGCGCTCCGGGCTGCGCACACTGCGCCGCCACCGCCTGCTGCGCGCCGTCGCCATTTCCGGTACCGCCTTCAACGCCCTGGACAGCGGCCTGGCGGGGGTGGTCCTGGTGACGTACGCGTACCAGCACCTGGGCAGCGCGGCGAGCCTGGGCGTCCTGCTCACCTCCTTCGGCCTGGGCGCGGTGGCGGGCACGGTCGGCTACGCCGTCTTCGGGCACCGGATCAGCGGCCGGTTCCTCTACATCGGCACCGGCTTCGCCGCGGGCCTCCTGATCGCCTCGCTGGTCTCGCTCCCCCCGCTGCCGGCCGGTGCGGCGCTGCTCGCCGTGCTCGGCGCGGTGGCGGCGCCGGTGGGCCCGCTGCGTACGGGGGTGCTCCAGCGCAGCGTGCCGCGCGAGCAGTACGGGCGGGTGACGGCCGCGGTCGACACGGTCGGGCTGGCGGCGGTGCCGCTCGGCGCCTCGCTGACCGTCGCCGCCGTGGGCGCCCTCGGTCTGCGCCCCGCGATCGCTCTGATCGCCGGGGCCTACCTGCTGGTGGTGGTCTGCTGTTGGGCCGCTCCGGCGCTGCGGGAGATCGACCGGAGCGCCGCTGCCGACCGCGGGTACGCCCCCGCATCACCGACCATGACTGAACTTGACAAACAATGACAGCTGGCTGACGCTGGCCCTCTATGGTCGACGCCCCGAGGAGGGACACATGAGTGAGCGCAGCACCGAGCGGCGCGTGCCAGTGCAGCGTGGGTCCGCCGAGCGAGACGAGGTGCGCGCATGACCTCCGCCCCCGTCCTGCCCGCCGCGGCCGCCGCGCCCGAGGGCACCACGGACGCGCGGCGCCTCGCCGCGCTGCGCGCGGTGCGGGACCTGCTGGCCGACAACCCCGGCGACGTGCACGACCTGCTGTGTGAGATATCCACCCACCGCGCCGCCGGATACGAGATCGAGGCGACCATCGCCACGCTCGACGGCGCCCTCGCCGAGGTGGACGCGTACCGGCCGGGCCGGGTGCCGCGGCTGGCCGTCTTCATGCCCTCCAACGTGATCCTCTACTCGTACGCGCTGTACCTGCTCGTCCCCGCGCTCTACGCCGACCACCTGGTCTTCCGGCCCTCCAGCCAGGTCAAGGACCAGATGGCGCGGCTGCACCGGCTGCTCGCCGAGCACCACCGGCTGCCCATCGAGCTGACCGTCGCCAGCCAGCGGGAGTTCGTCCGCGACCACGTCCTGCCGTCCGACGTGGTGGTGTTCACCGGGGCGTACCACAACGCCGAGCAGATCCGCGCCCAGCTCAACCCGGGGCAGCTCTTCCTGTTCCTCGGCTCCGGCGTCAACCCGTTCGTCGTCGCCCCCGGCGCCGACGTGGAGCGCGCCGTGCGCGACGCCGTGGAGATCCGCGTCCACAACGCCGGCCAGGACTGCCTGGGCCCGGACCTGTTCTGTGTGCACGAGGACCTCCGCGACGCCTTCCTCGACGGGCTCGTCCGCGAACTCAAGGGCCTGCGCTACGGCCCGTACACCGACCCCGACGCCGACTTCGGGCCGGTCTTCTACGACGGTGCGCTGGAGGAGGCGGTCCAGTTCCTGGCCCGTAACCGCGAGCACATCGCGTACGGCGGCCATGTCGACTTCCGCACCCGGCGGATGGAGCCCACCGTCGTCGTCGGCGACGAGGTGACCCCGCGCACGCAGGTCCCGGAGTTCTTCGCGCCGGTCTTCAACGTCGTCGGCTACCGCGACGAGCAGGCCCTCGCCGCCACCCTCACCACCGGCCAGTTCACCGAACGGGCCCTGGGCTCCAGCGTGTACGGCGACGCCCCGGACCTGGTCACCGCGCTGCGCCGCCGTACCACCGTCACCCTCGACACCACCCTGCTGTCCATCGACGACGGCAACGCGCCCTTCGGCGGCTTCGGCCGGATGGCCAACTACATCACCGACGGCCAGGAGCTGTGGGCGGAGCCCGTCCTGATCTCCAAGGCCGTCGCCGAGCACTACCCGAAGGCCCCCCGGTGAACGAACGCGCGCACACCTACCCGACGGCCTGGCACGCGGTCGCCGACCACCTGCGGCACCTGGGCACCACGGCCGTCTTCGGCCTGCCCGGCGACGACATGGACCTGCTGGCCGCGCTGGAGCAGACCGACACCCGCTTCGTCATCTGCCGCGACCAGCGCAACGCCGTGTTCATGGCGACCGGTTACGCGCTGGCGTCCGGGCGTCCCGGCATCTGCGCGGTGGGCAAGGGGCCGGCCCTGACCAACACGCTCACCGGCGTGCTGGAGGCCCGGTCCGCCGCCGCGCCGGTCGTGCTGATCGCCGGGGGCACCCCGCTGGAGCGGATGGGCACCGGCGCGTTCCAGGAGCTGGACCAGCTGTCCGCCGTACGCCCGCTGGTCAAGTGGGCGGTACGGGTGGACCGCGCCGACCGGCTGCCCGCGGCCCTCGACCAGGCCGTGGCCGTCGCCGTCAACGGCACCCCGGGACCGGTGTACGTCGAGATCCCCGAAGACCTCGCGAACGAGCAGGTCACCCGCACCGCCCCGTGGCGCCCGGCCGCCGCGCAGCGCCTCACCCCGGACCCGGACGTACTGGCCGACACCGCCGCCCGGATCGCCGCCGCCCGGCGCCCGCTGCTGCTCGTCGGCGGCGGCGCCCGGCACCGCAACGCGGACCGCTCGCTGGAGGCGTTCGCCGAACTCCTCGGCGCGGGCCTGTTCACCACCGCCTCCGGGCGCGGCACGGTCGCCGAGGACCACCCGCTGTTCTGCGGCGTCTCCGGCCTCTACACCGTCGCGCCGGTCGACCGGCTGTGGCAGGAAGCCGACCTGGTGATCGCGCTCGGCAGCCGCCTGGAGGAGACCGCCACCTTCGGCTGGCCGGACGCGGACCGACTGCCGGTGATCCAGGTGGTGTCCGGCGAGGACGGCCTGGTGACCGCGCGCCCCGGCGCCGGCGTCCTGGGCGATGTGGCGCGCACCGTGGACGCCTGGACCGGCCTGCTGGCCGGGCACACCCCCGACGCCGCCTGGACGGACCGGGTGAGCGAGGTGCGCCGGGCGCTCGCCGCGCGCGCCGAGGAGCGGGTCCTTGAGGCCGACCGTACGGCGAAGGAGAGCGGCGGCGTCCCGGTCAGCCGTGTCCTGGCGGCGCTCGGCCGCGCCGTACCCGAAGACCGCGTCCTGGTGCAGGAGAACGGCCTCCAGGACATGTGGTCGTACTTCCACCCGCACTGGACCTGTGGCGCGCGCGGCGGCTCGGTGGTGCCGAGCGAGCAGACCCCGCTGGGCTTCGGCGCGGCCGCCGCGCTCGGTGTGGCCCTCGCCGAGCCGGGGCGCCCCGTCGTCTCGGTGGCCGGCGACGGCGCCTTCAACCTCTTCCGCAGCGAACTGCCCACGCTCGCCGACGCGGGCGCCGGGGTGCTGTACGTCGTGCTCGACAACGGCGGGTACGGCTGGCTCCAGACCAACCTCGACCGGGTGTCCGGCAGCGGCTCGCGCTTCGCGTTCACCGCCGACCGGCCCACCGGCAACGAGGGCCTGACGGCCGCGTACGGACTGAAGTACTGGCGCGCTGACAACCCCGGCGATCTCGATCGCGTCCTTTCCGCCGCGTGGCAGCACTGCGCGTCGGGAACCGCCGCGGTGGTGGAGGTCGGGGTCCGGCTCGCCGACAGCCCGCCCGGGATGGCCGGACCCGCCGGCGACTTCCCGTTGCGTGAGGACGAATGACCGACTCGCCGAGACCGACCGACTCGTCGAGACCAGCAGAACAGGACGCCGCATGCCCGTCGCGCTCTTCTTCCCCGGGCTCATTCCCACCCGGTTCGACGCCATCAGCCCTTTCGTGACCACCAACGAACACGCCAAACGACGCTTCGCCGAGGCCGACGAGGTCCTCGGCTACTGCCTCGCGGACGCCTACCGCGAGGCGTCGATCTACGAATGGGAAGTGTTCGAGGCCGGGTTCATGGCGCTGACCCTGGCGCTCGCCGACTGGGCCGAGGAGAAGCACGGCGCCCGCCCGGCCGCCTGCGGCGGGCAGAGCTTCGGCGCGTTCATGGCGGCGGTGTGGGCGGGCGCCCTCAGCTACCCGGACGCGCTGCGGCTGATCCGCCGCAGCGTCGCCGTCGAGACGGACTACTTCGACACCCTCGACGAGCCGCTGGGCTGCCACTTCTTCTACCGGCTGCCGCACGGGAAAGTGCAGCAGCTGGTGGCCGAGGTGCACGAGCGCGGTGAGTGGGCCGAGCTGTCGGTGGTACTCGACGAGGAGGTGCACGCCGTCTCCGCGACGCTGAGCACCCTGGAACGCTTCGAGCAACGGGTCCGCGAGGAAGGCGGTTTCCCCTTCTACACGATGAACCGGGCCGAGCACTGCTCCGCCGTCGCCGGGCTGCGCACCCGGCTGCACGACGAGGCGTACGGCACCGTCGAGTGGCGCACCGCGCACATCCCGGTCGTCTCCGACGTGGACGGGCGGCTGCTCACCGACGCCGAGGAGATCAAGCAGGACCTGCTGGACGGCTGGACGACGCCGGTGCACTGGGCGACGATCCTGCGCGGCCTGCGGACGGCGGAGGTGGACGAGGTGTGGATCCCGGGCCCGCGCAACATGTTCGCCCGGATCACCAACAACTCCTTCCCCACCAAGGTGATCACGCCGAAGATGGCGCTCGAAGCGTGAGCGCGCCCACCGACGCCCTGGGCACCCCGGCCGGCCGCCGGGTGCTCTCGGCGGCCATGTTCGCCAGCGCTCCCGCCGAGGTGCTGGACTTCCTGCTGCCGCTGTGGGCCGGATCGACGCTGAAGGCGGGTGCCTCGGTGGTCGGCGCGCTCGTCGCCGTCGAGGCGGTGCTCTCCCTGATCGTACGGCCGCTCGCCGGGGAACTGTCGGACCGCTTCGACCAGCGGCGGGTCGCCGCCGCTGGCGCGTTCCTGTACGCCCTGTCCTTCGCCGGGTACGCCCTCGCCGACAACCTGCCCCTGGCCTTCGTCGCGTCGGGTGTGGGCGGTGCGGGCGGCGCGCTGTTCTGGGTCGGCCTGCGCGCGTGGACCGGCCGGCGGGCCACCAACCACACCAGCGCTTACGGCAAATTGCTGTCGGCCGAGGGCCAGGGAGCCTTCATCGGCTACCTGGTGGCGTTCTCCCTGCTGGAACGCGGCGGCTATCCGCTGCTGTTCTGGCTGGGCTGCGCGGCCTGCGTATGGGCGACGGCCGCGCTGCTCAAGGGGACGGGCAGCCGGGAGGCGGTCCCGGACGCGGCCGACGACGACACCGACGACAACGAAGACGCGCTACGGGACCGCAGGACCCGCCTGCGGCTCCTCCCCCTGATGGTGGTGTCCGCCGTGACGGCCGCCGCCGAGGCCGGGCTGTGGATGCTCCTGCTGCTGCGCCTGCAAGGCGACCTCGGGCTGACGCCCAACGAGATTGCCATGGTCTTCGCGCCCGGTTTCGTGGTGTTCATCCTGCTGCCCGAACACACCCACCACCTCACCGACCGGCTCGGCCGCACGCGGACCATGGTCATCGCCTTCCTGGCGAGCGCCCTGTTCGCGGCCGGGCTCGGCTTCGTGGCCACCCCGGTCGCCGTCGCGGTCCTGTGGGCGGTGGCCGCCGCCTGCTTCGCCGCACAGATCCCGGTGGAACAGGCCACCGTCGCGGCCGCCGCCGGCAAGCGCGTCGGCCGGGGGATGGGCCTGTACGAGAGCGCGCGGCTGTCCGGCGTCGTCGTCGGACCCGCGCTGATGGGCGTCGTCTACGAGCAGCTGGGCTGGGTCACCGCCTGCTGTGTGGCGGCGGGCGGGTCGGTCGTGGGGGCCGTCGTCGTGCCGTACGCCATCCGCGTACTGAAGCTGCCCGAGACGGTACGGGCGCGAACCGTACAGCCCGAGACCGGCGGGACGGGGGCCCCGGCCGCCGTCACCGCACCGACCGATAACCCACCCGAGGAAGAGGACCGCACAGCCATGGACATGGAGAAGCAGGACACCGCGGCGCCGTCGAAGGACGGAGCCCTCTCGCCGAAGGAGCACGCCCGCAAGGAGCGGCGGGACTGGCTCATCCACACGGCGGCGTTCCTCGTGGGGAACGTGATCCTGTGGGCGCTGAAGTCCAACTGGATCGTGTGGCAGTTCACCGCCGACGAGGTGCCCGACGAGCACCGCGGTCCGCTGGTGTGGATCAGCCGCATCTGGCTGACCATCTGGGTCATCGACACGATCTGGTCCTGGTCGTACACGATCTGGCCGCGCGAGAAGAAGGCCAAGTCCTCCTAGGGGCCGCACCGCGCGGCCCCCGCTCCACCGCCGTACGGGCGAGACCGTTCCCCGTACGGCGGTGCCGTGTTTTCGGGCGGGAGGCGTTCACGACAGGAGCAGGGGCAGTTCGGCGTAGCCGCGCAGGGATGTCATACGGTTGCGCGGCGCCCCGGTGCCCGCGTGCGCGATCGACGGGAAGCGGGCCAGCAGCCGGGGGAAGGCGATGGCCGCCTCCAGGCGGGCCAGCGCGGCGCCCAGGCAGTAGTGGGCGCCCGCGCCGAAGGTGAGCGAGCCGCCCGGCGCCCGGTCCGGCCGGAAGGCGTCCGGGTCCCCGTGGCGCGCAGGATCGCGGTTGGCGCTCGCGAGCAGGGCCACCACCTGGGAGCCCTGCGCCACGGCCACCCCGCCCAGCTCGGTGTCCTCGCCCGCCCAGCGGGAGGCGATCTGGATGGGCGGGTCGAAGCGCAGCATCTCCTCGACCCAGGCGTCGATCCGCTCCGGCTCGCCGCGCAGCCGCGCGAGCAGGTCCGGGCGGTCCAGCAGGACGGCCGTGCCGTTGCCGATGAGATTGCTGGTGGTCTCGTAGCCGGCGGAGTACAGCAGCACCAGGTTGGCGAGCAGTTCGCGCCGGGTGAGCCGGTCGCCGTCCTCCTCGCGTACCGCGATGAGCGTGCTGATCAGATCGGTGCGCGGGTCCTCCTGGCGCCGGGCGGCCAGCGCGCCGAGCCGGTCCCACAGCTCCGCGGTGGCCTCGTCCGCGCGCTCCAGCGCCTCCCCGGCGAGGTTCTGCTCGATCGCGGAGGTGACGGCCTGCACGCGCGGCGCGAACCAGGCGCGGTCCTCCTCGGGGATGCCGAGCAGTTCGCCGATGACGGTGATCGGCAGCGGCAGCGCGAAGTGCTCCATCAGGTCCACCGGGGCGCCCCCGGCGGCCCGTTCGGCGAGACCGTCCAGCAGGCCCTCGACCAGCTTCTCCACCGCGGGCCGCAGCCCGGCCACCCGGCGCGGGGTGAAGGCGCGGCCCACCAGGCGGCGCAGCCGCTCGTGGTGCGGCGAGTTCTGGTTGACCATCTCGCCCATCAGGGAGAAGACGCTGAGGTGGTCGCGGCCCTCGGGCCAGGTACGGGCGAGGTACGCGTCGTCCTCGACCCGGAAGAGCGGATCGCGCAGCACGCGGTCGCAGTCGGCGTGCCGGCTGACGACGACGGTGCCGTCCGGCAGCCGGGAGACCGGCCCGTGCTCCCGCAGCACCGCGTAGTGCGGATACGGATCGGGGCAGCCCAGCGGACTGAACAGCGCGCGCAGGGCCCGGCGTACCGCGGCCGGGTCGCTCATGGTGCCTCCTGGCTGGAAGGTGCGCCCCGCCCCTTCGGGGGCAGGGGCGGGGCGCACCGGTCTGGTGCGGGCCGCCGCGGCGCTCAGGCCGTCAGCTGCTTCTCGACGCGGAGCACGATGTCGGAGACCAGGCGCAGCTCCTTCAGCTCCTCCTCGGGGAGGCTGACGCCGAAGCGCTCCTCGACGGCGACGATGACCTCGACCATGGCCAGCGAGTCGACGTCCAGGTCCTCGATGAAAGCCTTCTCCTCGCTCACCTCGGCGGGTTCGACGTCGGCGACCTCGTTGAGGATCTCGGCGAGTCCGGCGATGATCTCTTCACGCGTCATGGTGGTTACCTCTCTGTGGTGTGGGGTGTGGCTCAGGGGTGCGGTGGGCGCGCGGGCGCGTCCGGGCGGGTCAGGAGTGCGGGGCCGCGGTCCCGGAGGTCTCGGTGTCCTCGGTGTCTTCGGTGGCGGCCGGCTTGGGCATGGACAGCGCCACGACGTGGTCCGCGAACTTCCGCTCGATGCCGATGAGGCGGAGCTGCCGGTACAGGCTCTCGATGCCGAGCTGCTTCATGGTCAGCCCCTGCGGGGCGTCGTCGACCTGGCCGCCCTCCTCGATGTTCAGGGCGATCGGCGCGGCCTGCTCGATGACCTCGCGGATGTCGTCGCCGTAGCCCTCCTTGATCCCGATGCGCAGGGCGTGCAGGCCGAAGCTGACGTGCCGGGACTCGTCGCGGGCCATCGCGGTGAAGCCGGCCTTCACCCCGGCCAGCAGCGGGATACCGTGCAGCGAGTTGACGATGGCGCGCTGGCCGACCAGGGCGAGCACGCCCTCGGTGATCAGGTGGAAGAGCGCCACGGCGCGCAGCCAGCGCCGGTAGTCCGAGGGGTGTTCCTGGAGTTCGCGGATGACCTCGGTCTCCAGGCGGCTGAGGTCCCGGTGCGGCGGGGTGACCATGTTCCACGCCTGGACGAGCATCCGCTTGGGGTCGGAATCCAGGCCGAGCAGTTCCTCGCCGAGGCGCAGCATCAGCTGGGTGTGCCGGGTCTCGTCGGCGATCTGGGTGCCGAGGTAGAGGTGGTCGCGCTCCTCGGGGGCGCCGGTGAGGATGGGGCCGAGCAGGTCCAGGCCGGTGTACTCGCCGATGATGAAGGTGGCGATGGACTCCTCGATCGCCTTGCGCGCGGAGCGCGGCAGCCGCTTGTCGAAGTCCTCGCGGTCCGGCTCCAGTTCGATGGCCTGGGCGGACCACTGCTGCTTCTCCCAGCGCTCGTAGAGCGCCTGGGGGTGCGGCTGCTGCTCGGTGACGAGGTCCGCGTGCCGGAGTACGTCGTCCAGGGGCAGGCGGGGCATCTCGGCGAGCTTGGCGTCGTCGAGCAGCAGGGTGCTCCAGCGCGGCATATCAAAACTCCGTGACTAGTGAGTCAAGTTCATGACTTCCCATAAGTCCGGTAGTGAACAGCAATCTCCGTGCGCAGTCAACGCGAGAGGTTGACTCCCTCGCGGGCTGCTGAAAGTCGTCAGTCATGTTTCTTGACTCTCGAGTCGAGGGTGTGTCAATCTTTCGTCGTCGCCAGGACGGGACGACGGCGGGCCGGACGGACGGCCGCCCCCGTCCGCGGCACCGGGGCCCCGCGCCCCACCACCGGAACACCCACGACGTACGCGAACGGAAGGGAGGCGGGACCATGGCACCGACGCAGGACGCGGCACGGACGCAGGACCTGACCCGGCCCGCCGGCGCGGAGCGCCGCGTGGTGATCACCGGCTGCGGCACCATCTCCCCGATCGGCCACACCGTCGAGGAGTTCTGGGCCGCGGCCACCGCGGGGCAGAGCGGCATCCGCCCCATCACGCGCTACGACGTGGACGCCCTGCCCACCCGGTTCGCCGGTGAGGTGGTGGGCTTCGACCCCAAGCCGTACATGCCGAACAAGGTGAGCCGGCGCCTGGACCGCTTCGCGCAGTTCGGGCTCGCCGCCGCCCTCCAGGCGATGGACCAGGCCGGGCTGACGATCGGCGAGGAACTCGCCACCCGTACGGCCGTCCTGGTCGGCTCGGGCTACGGCCCCGGCCAGCTGATGCGCACGGCCATCCACGACCTGCGCGACCACGGCCGCCGCCGGATGACGCCCTACCTCGCCTCCGGCGGTTCCCTGGACAGCGCGGCCGGCGAGATCGCCGCCCGCTTCGGGGCCCGCGGCGCCTCCGGCGCCACCGTCACCGCCTGCGCCACCGGCGCGACCTGCGTCGGCGACGCGCTGCGCATGATCCGGCACGGCTACGCCGACGTCGCGATCGCCGGCGGCGCGGACGACGCGGTCAACCCGCTCGACCTGGGCGCCGCCGCCAACGCCGGGGCGCTCTCCCGCCGCGACGACGACCCGCACCTGGTCAGCCGGCCCTTCGACCGGCAGCGCGACGGCTTCGTGATGGGCGCGGGCGCCGGCATCGTCGTCCTGGAGGAGGCCGGGCACGCGGTGCGCCGCGGCGCCACGATCCTGGCCGAGGTGGCCGGGTACGGCGCCACCACCGACGCCTACCACTCGACCCACCCGCACCCCGACGGCCTGGCCGCCCGGCAGGCGATGTCCGACGCGCTCGCCGACGCCGGCCTTCGCCCCGAGGACATCGACCACGTCTCGGCCCACGGCACCAGCACCCAGCTCAACGACCGCATCGAGAGCGCCGCGATCCACGCCGTCCTCGGCGGCCACGCCCCGCGGGTGCCCATCAGCTCGCTCAAGTCGATGACCGGCCACATGATCGGCGCGGCCGGTGCCGTGGAGCTGATCGCCGCCGTCCAGACGATCCGCACCGGCCTGGTGCCGCCGACGGTCAACTGCGACGACCCCGAGGACACCACGCTCGACTACGTACCGCACAAGGCCCGTGAGCACGCGGTCCGCGCGGTGCTCAGCAACTCGTTCGGGTTCGGCGGGCACAACGCCGTCCTCGTCGTCCGCGCCTGGCCCGGCGCCGCGGACACCGCGGGCCGTCAGGACCGGGAGCCGAAGGAGGAGGGCCGATGACCACCGGACCGCAGCCCGAGGCGTTCTGCCAGGCCGACCCGGTCTTCTACGACATCGCCGGCCGCCACACCGCCGACGACTCCCACGCCTTCGCGCAGACCCACGCCCCCGCCCCCGCCGGCTGGGAGCGCCGCGAGATGGACGTGTGGATCGTCCACACGCCGCTCGGCCACGCCCTGCCGCAGCAGGGCTGGAAGATCCACATCTCCGGCCTGCCGGACAACGCGCGGCACGTCGTGGACACCGCCTGGGACTACTGCACCGCCAACGGCCTGCCGTTCAAGTTCCTGCGCGGCGTGGACGTCCTGACCACCCACAGCCTCAAGTACGCCCCGCGTTCGTCCAGCGGCAAGCTCGTGACGATCTACCCGTCCGACGAGGAGCAGCTGCACCGCACCCTCGTCGAGCTGGGGCAGCGCCTGGACGGCACGGCCGGTCCGTACATCCTCACCGACCTGCGGTGGGGCGCCGGTCCGCTGCACGTACGCTACGGCGGCTTCGTCACCCGCTACTGCACCGACGACGACGGCACCGCCGTACCCGCCATCGAACGCCCCGACGGCACGCTGGTCCCCGACCGCCGCCGCCCGGTCTTCGAGGTGCCCGAGTGGGTCGAGCTGCCCGGCTTCCTCGCCGAACAGCTCGCCGCCCGCCAGGCGGGCGGCTCCGCGTCGGACTTCCCGTACAAGGTCGAGCGCGCCCTGCACTTCTCCAACGGCGGCGGCGTCTACCAGGCCCGCGACACCGAAGGCCGCAAGGTGGTCCTCAAGGAGGCCCGTCCGAACGCCGGACTGGACGGCCTCGGCCTGGACGCGGTCGCCCGGCTGGACCGCGAGCGCCGGGCCATGGAACACCTCGCCGGCCTGCCCGGCATCCCGGCCCTGTACGAGCACCGCGTGGTGTGGGAACACCACTTCCTGTCCGTGCAGCACCTGGAGGGCGACACTCTCCAGGGCTGGCTGGCCCGGCACTACCCGCTGACCAAGGCACGCCCCGAGCCCGCCGCGCTGAGCGCGTACGTACGCCGGGCGCAGGCCCTGGCCGACCGCATCGAAGCCCTGGTCGCCCGGGTGCACGAGCGCGGCATGGTCTTCGGCGACCTCCACCCGGCGAACATCCTCGTGACCGAAACGGACGGTGCCGACGAGGTCGCGCTGGTCGACTTCGAACTGTGCGTCCCCGTCGCGGAGGCGGACCGGCTCGGCATGGGCCACCCCGGCTTCGCCGGCACCGGGCGCACCGGCTACGGCATCGACCGGCACGCGCTGGCCGCCCTGCGCCTGTGGCTGCTCTTCCCGCTCACCGGGCTCAACGAACTGGACCCGGGCCGCGCGGCGGCGTACGTGGACGTGGCCGAGCGCAGGTTCGCCCTGCCGGCCGGCTCCCTGGACGCGCTCCGCCGCGAACTCGCGCCCGGCGAGGCGGCCATGAACCGGGTGCCCGCGGCGCTCCGCGAACCGCTGGGCGTCCGCCTGGACACCTCGCTGCCCAACTGGGCCGCCGCACGCAAGTCGCTGGCCGAGGCGGTCCTGCTGTCCGCCACGCCGCAGCGCGCCGACCGGCTCTTCCCGGGCGACGTACGGCAGTTCACGACGGACGGCCTCAACTTCGCCTACGGCGCCGCAGGCGTCCTGTGGGCGCTGGACACCGCCGGAGCCGGCCGCTTCCCCGAGTACGAGCAGTGGCTGCTGGACGCCGTCGAACGCGACCGGCCGCAGCGGCCCGGCTTCTACGACGGAGCGCACGGCATCGCCCACGTGCTCGCGGGCTTCGGCCACCTGGAGGCCGCCGGGCGCCTGCTCGACGGCTGCCGGACGGCCACGGACGCGATGGCCGAGGTGAGTCTCTTCCGCGGCATGGCGGGCGCGG
This sequence comes from Streptomyces sp. NRRL F-5755, assembly GCF_001279365.1. Lineage (NCBI taxonomy): Bacteria > Bacillati > Actinomycetota > Actinomycetes > Kitasatosporales > Streptomycetaceae > Streptomyces > Streptomyces sp. NRRL F-5755. The sequence goes on from NZ_LGCW01000316.1 coordinate 24,930, forward strand.
GCCTGAACCTGCTGGACTTCGCCGCTCGCACGGGCAGCGGCGACCACCGCGACCAGGCCCTCGGCCTGGCGGAGCGGACGGCCGCCGCCGTCACGGCCGGGACCGCCCCGGGCATCGCCGCGGGCCCCGGCCGGGGCAGCCGGGCCGGACTGCTGCGCGGCTGGTCGGGAGCGGCCCTGTTCTTCCTGCGGCTGTACGAGGACACGTCCGACACGGCGTACCTCGACCTGGCCGTACGGGCGCTGCACCACGACCTCGACCTGTGCGCCACCGGCGAGGACGGTTCGCTCCAGGTGGACGGCGGGTTCCGTCAGCTGCCCTACCTGGAGGTGGGCACCGCGGGCATCGCCCTCGTCGCCGACGAGGTGCTCGCCCACCGCGCCGACGCACGGCTGGCGGAGGCACTGCCGCTGCTGGTCCGCGCCGCGGAGCCGGAGTTCACCATCGAGCCGAACCTGTTCGGCGGCCGGGCGGGTCTGCTGGCCACGCTCGCCGCGCTAAGGGCCCGCGACCCGCAGCCGGAGCAGGGCCTCGGCGTCGAGCGCCACCTGACGCGGCTGCACTGGCACGCACTGTCCTACCACGGCCATCTCGCCTTCCCGGGCGATCAGTTGCGCCGGGTCTCGATGGACCTGGCCACCGGCGGGCCGGGAATCCTGCTGGCCCTGACCGCGGCCCTGGACGGGAGGCGGGACTTCCTGCCCTTCCTGGCCCCGCGGGGCGGCCGGCGCACCGGCGCGGACCACCGCGCCCCCTGAGCTTCCGGCCGGCCCCCAGGCCGACCGGAAAAACCGAACACCGAGTCAGTGGAGAGGAGGAAACACCATGTCGATCGTTCTCGACCTGCAGGGCCTCGAGGTCCCCGCCGAGGAGGCCGCGCGCGTCTCCAGCACCGTCAGCAGCCACTGCTGAACGCGCTGAGCGCCAGCTCCGGTGCCCGCCCGCGGGCGGGCACCGGAGCTCAACTCATTTCCCGAACCATCTGTGAGGAGCCCGGATGAGCGGCCTGCTCGACGGCAAGAGGCTGGTCATCACCGGTGTGATCAGCGAAAGTTCCATCGCCTACGCCGTGGCGCGGCTGGCTCAGCAGCAGGGCGCGCGGATCGTACTGACCGCGTACGGGCGGCCCACCCTCGTCCAGCGACTCGCCCGCCGGCTGCCCGACGAGCCCCCGGTGGTCGAACTCGACGTCACCGACGCGGACCAGCTCGCCACCCTCGCCGACCGCGTGGGCGCGCACCTCGACGGCATCGACGGCGTCCTGCACTCCGTCGCCCACGCCTCCGCCAGTTGCCTCGACGGCGGCTTCCTGACGGCGCCGTGGGCCGACGTGTCCGCTGCCCTGCACACCTCGACGTACTCCCTCACCGCCCTGGCCACCGCCTGCCGCCCGCTGCTGGCGCCCGGCGCCTCCATCGTGGGCCTGGACTTCGACGCCTCGCGCGCCTGGCCCGGCTACGACTGGATGGGCGTGGCCAAGGCCGGGCTGGAGGCATGCTCCCGCTACCTGGCGAGGGACCTCGGCCCCGAGAACGTCCGGGTCAACCTCGTCGCGGCGGGCCCGCTGCGCACCCTGGCCGCCCGCGGCATCGGCGGCGACGGCCCGGCCTTCGAGAAGGAGTGGGCGACGCGTGCCCCGCTGGGCTGGGACCCCGCGGACGCCGAGCCGGTGGCCCGCACCTGTCTGGCCCTGCTCTCGGACTGGCTGCCCGCCACCACCGGCGAGATCGTGCACGCCGACGGCGGCCACCACATGATCGGAAGCTGACGTGCACCACCTCGGATCGGCCTTCGGCCCGGACATCACCTTCCTCGGCGTACCGCGCCTGGACCTGGACGATCCGCCCGCGGACGCGGACGTGATCATCCTCGGTGCCCCCTTCGACGGCGGCACCTCGCACCGGCCCGGCGCCCGCTTCGGCCCGGCCGCCATCCGCCAAGCCTGCTACCTGCCGCACAACGGCGCCCGCCGCAGCCTCGCACTCGGCGTGGACCCGCTGACCGAGCTGAAGGTCTACGACGCCGGGGACGTGCCCTGCTACTCCGGCGACATCGAGCAGAGCATCCGTACCGTGGAGGGGGCGGTACGGATGACCGCCGGGCTCGGCGCGATCCCGGTCGTGCTCGGCGGCGACCACACCATCGCGCTGCCCGACATGCGCGCCGTCGCCCGCCACCACGGCTTCGGGCGCGTCTCGATGCTGCACTTCGACGCGCACGCCGACACCGGCGAGGTGGAGGACGGCCCGCTCTACGGGCACGGCAAGCCGATGCGCCAGCTCATCGAGTCCGGCGCGGTACGCGGCGACCGCTTCCTCCAGATGGGGCTGCGCGGCTACTGGCCCGGCCCGGAGACGCTGCGCTGGATGGCCGAGCAGGGCATGCGCTCGTACGAGATGAGCGAGATCTCCGCCCGCGGCTTCGACACCTGCCTGGCGGAGGCGTTCGCCACCGCCATGGACGACTGCGACGGCGTGTACCTCTCCGTCGACGTGGACGTGGTCGACCCGGGCCAGGCACCGGGCACCGGCACCCCCGAGCCGGGCGGCCTGACCTCGCGGCAGCTGCTGGACGCGGTGCGCCGGGCGGCCTACGAACTGCCAATCGTCGGCGTAGAGGTGGTCGAGGTGGCGCCGCCGTACGACCACGCCGACATCACCGCGTACCTGGGCAACCGGATCGTCCTGGAGGCGCTGTCCGGCATCGCCCGCCGCCGGCGCGACGCCGGAGAAGGCACGACCTGGGACCCGACGGTTCCGCTGCTGCGGCGGGACGGCCTGGGCGGCGGCAGATGAGCGTGCCGGGGGAGGAGGACGGCCGCCGGGCCGTCTTCGGCCCGTACGTGGTCGAGCGCGAGAAGATCCGCGAGTTCGCCGCGGCCGTGGGCACCGCCGACCCCGCGCACACGGACCCCGCGGCGGCCCGTGCCCTGGGCCACCCGGACGTCCTCGCCCCGCCGACCTACCTCGCCGTCCTCGCGATCCGCGCCGAGGAACGGCTGCTGCGCGATCTCGGCGCCCCCGCCGACGGCGCGGGCACGATCCACCGCGAGGAGCGCTTCGTGCACCACCGCCCCGCCTACGCCGGGGACGAACTGCTGGTGACCGTACGGCTGAAGGACGCGTCCCGGCGCGCGGGCCGCGAGGTCGTGGTACTGGAGAGCGCGTTCCGGGCCGCCGACGGATCACCGGTGAGCACCGTGACCTCCACCCTGCTGCTGCCGGACCGCCGCGGCAACGATGACAAAAGCTGACTCCAACTCATGGGAGCGGATCTCCGCATGACCGAAACGATGGCGCCCCCCGTCCCCGCCCCCCGGCTCGTCGGCGCGGCCGAGGGCGGCCTTTCGGGGCCGGACCTCACCGGCCGGGTGCTGGCCGCCGCCCGGGTCCTGCGCGACCGCGGCATCAGTCCCGGCGACCGGGTCCTGGTCAAGGGCGACAACTGCGTCGACTACGTCGTGGCGCTGCTCGCCCTGATGCACCTGGACACCTCGCTCGTACCGGTCGACCACCGCCAGTCCGCCGCCGACGGCCGGGCCACCGCCCGCCAGGCCCGCGCCCGCTGGCTGCTCACCGACGGCACCGCCGACCCCGCCTTCCCCGCCGACCGGGTGCTCGGCTACCCCGGCCTCGGCGCGGACACCGCGCCCCCGTCCGGTGAGGTCGACCTCACCGCCTGGCTCGCCCGCCCGGACGCCGTGGTGCTGTGGTCCTCCGGCACCACCGGCCGCCCCAAAGGCATCGTGAAGTCGGGACCCGCGGTGCACGACAACACGCTGCGCACCATCCAGGCCATGGGCTACCGCGCCGACGACGTGCTCGCCCCGCTGCTGCCCTTCTCCCACCAGTACGGCCTGTCCGTCGTCCTGCTGTGGTGGCTGGCCCGCTGCACCCTGGTCGTCACCCCCTACCAGCGGCTGGACATCGCCGTCGGCCAGGCCGCCGCGCACGGCGTCACGGCCGTGGACGCCGCCCCGTCCACGTACCACTCGCTGCTCGGCGTCGTCCGCCGCCGCCCGGAACTGCGCTCGGCCCTCGCCGGGGTGCGGATCTGGGGCGTGGGCGGCGCCCCGCTGCCCGCCCCGCTCGCCGAAGCCTTCCCGGCCGCCATGGGCCGCCCGCTGCTGGACGGCTACGGCCTCAGCGAGCTGGGCAACGTAGCGCTGGCCACGCCCGAGGCGCCGACCGGCTGCGGCCGTCCGCTGCCCGGCGTACGGATACGGGTGGTCACCCCGGACGGCCGGGAGGCCGCCCCCGGCGAACTCGGTGAGATCGAGGTGGACTCCCCGGGCCTGATGGAGGGCTACCTCCTGGAGGACGGCACGCTCACGCCCGTACGCCACACGACCTGGTACCCGACCGCCGACCTCGGCCGCTTCGACGAGGCGGGCAACCTGCACGTGGTCGGCCGCAACCAGGCGGTGCACCGGCTGGGCTTCACGCTCTACCCGGAGAGCCTGGAGCGCAAGGCGGAGGCCGCCGGGCGGCAGGTGAAGGTGCTGGCGGTGGAGGACAGCCGACGCGGCAGCGCGCTGCACTTCGTGGTGGCGGACCCGGAGGGCGGCGCCCCTGCCGAGTGGCGGCGCCGGCTGGCCACACACCTGGCGGAGTATGAGCAGCCCAACGCGGTCCACGTGGTGGAGAGCTTCCCCCTCTCGCCGAACGGGAAGGTGGACGCGGGGGCGTTGCGGGGGATGGTGGGGCTGGAAGGCTGAGGCAGGCGGGCGGGACATCGCGTCCCGCCCGCCGGCTCGTCTCGTCAACCCCCTTGCCAGTACCGCCTGTTCAGGCCAGCCGCAGGATCAGCGAGGCGTTGTTCCCCCCGAACCCGAAGCTGTTCACGGCGGCGGTACGGGCCGACGGCAGCCGCAGCGGCGCCGTGGGCAGCACCACCCGGTCCGTGTCCTCCGCGGACGCCAGCCCGGCGGTCGGCGGGACCGTACCGGTACGCAGGGTCAGCGCGGCGGCGGCCAGCGCCGGGGCTCCCGAGATGTGCAGCAGGTGGCCGATGGCGCCCTTGTGCGAACTCACGGGCAGAGCAGAAGCGCCGGTTTCGGCGGCGAGGGCCTCGATGGCCGCGAGTTCGGCGGCGTCACCCTGGGCGGTGCCGGTCGCGTGGGCGTGCACATGGTCCAGCCCGTCCACCGCGGCGTCCTCCAGCGCGTCGCGCATGCACGCGCCGATCAGCTCCGCGTCCGACGCGGCGGCCTTGGCCCCGGCCACCCGGCAGGCCGCACCGGCGACCACGAGATCGGCCACGTGACCCCGCGACCGGGCGTGCCCGGCCGTCTCCAGCACGACCGCGCCCCCGCCCTCACCGAGCGAGATACCCGCCCGCCCGGCGTCGAACGGCCGGGCGGCGTCGCGGCCCACGGCCCGTACGACGTCCATGCTGGCGTACTCGTACCGGTTGAGGACCGACGAGCCCGCCACCACGGCGACCGGCGCGACGCCCGCGCGCAGGGCCTCGCGGGCGAAGCCGACGGCGAAGACGGCCGAGGCGCAGGCGTGCGAGAGGTGCAGGGCGCGGCCGGGCGCGAAGGCGGGGCCGAGGGTGCCGGACGGGTCGGGGCCCAGGAACTCCTGCTCGGAGGCGGAGTCGGCGCCGGTTTCCGGGCCCGCATCCGGTGCCTGGCCGACGAGGATCACCAGGGCGTCCCGCGGCACGCCCGGCAGCCCGGCGGCCTCCACGGCCTCCACGACGGCGGCCCGTGCGTAGGCGCTCTTACGGGGCGTCCCGGCCGCGGGGTCCGGTCCGGGCACCTCGCCCACCGGCTCGCCCCGATAGGACGGCGCCTTGAAACGCCGGGCCGGACGCAGCGCCGAGCGGCCTTCGAGCAGCCCCCGCCAGTAGGGCGCGACGCCCGTGCCGAAGGGGGTGACCAGCCCGAGGCCGCTGATGACGATGTCGTTGACGGGGTTGCTCACGGGATCGTTCACGGGCATGTGACGCTCCAGGCGGTCGCGACGGCGAGGCAGTGCACCGGGCGCTGGCCGTCGCCGGGTGAGACGAAGAGGTCCAGGTGGACGGCCGGTCCCGGCATGGCGGCCAGGGGCCAGGGCGGGCGCGGCGCGTCCCCGGCCCGCTCCGGGCGCTGTGCGTCCACCGGCAGCGGCGCGAGGAGGTAGCAGCCCCCGCGGTGCCCGGACGCGGTGGTGTAGGGGCGGACCAGCTCGGAGGTCTCCAGGCCGATGGAGTCCGACGGCCGCAGTCGACGTTCGGTGTCGTGGCAGCGCCGTACGAAGTGGCGGGCGGCCCACGAGCTGTACGCGCCGCACAGGACGTACAGCGGGGCGGTGGCCCGTACGGCCTCGGGCAGGGCCTCGAAGGCGGTCCGCAGCGCCCAGGTGACCGCGTCCACCGGCTTGGCGTGCGCTTCGGGAGCGGCGGTGAAGTCAGCCGTTCCGAACCCCTCTGCTGCTGCGGCCAGTTGACCGGCGTCGGTGGCCGCCAGGCCGACTCCGTGACGCACGGCGCCCGGCTGCCGGCCGCTGTCGGGCCCGGTGCCCGCCCGGCCCGTCTCCGCTGTCGCCATCCGGCCGCCCCGCCCCTCTACCGCCAGTCATGAGTTGTCGAATATGCTGAATCTGTAGTCAAATTTTGTCAACAACGTCGTCTACGGGGGAGGGCGCCTTGCCGCGCCACATCGGCTTCGTCTCCATCGCCTGGCACGGCCATGTGAACCCGACACTCGGCCTCGTCGCGGAACTCGTCCGGCGCGGCCACCGGGTCTCCTACGCCGTCACCGAGGCGTTCGCGCCCGCCGTACGGGCCGCGGGCGCCGAACCCGTCGTCTACCGCAACCCGGTGGACGACGCGCTCACCGAAGACGGCCTGGACATCTCCCCCATGGACTTCCTGCGCGAGGCCAGGGCCACGCTGGACGTGCTGGAGAACGCCTGGGCGACCGACCGGCCCGAGGTGATCGCGTACGACGGGATCGCCTGGGCGGGCCGGGTGCTCGCCGCGAAGTGGCGGCTGCCGGCCGCGGAGATGTGGCCCTCGTTCGTCTCCAACGAGCACTTCTCGCTGGAGGCCGAGTTCCTGGCCGACAACCCGCTGCACCCCGGAGTCCTGCGCTTCGCCCGGGAGCTGACCCGGTTCCTGGCCGCCCACGACCTGTCCGGCTGCTCGGTGACCGACTTCCTCGGCCACACCGAGGACCTGCGGCTGGTCTTCCTGCCGCGCGCGTTCCAGTACCACGGCGAGACCTTCGACGAGCGGTTCGCCTTCGTCGGCCCGTGCGCCGGCGACCGCGGCTTCCAGGGCAGCTGGCGCCCGGCCGGGGACGGCCGCCCGGTCCTGCTGATCGCCCTCGGCACGGCCTGCTACGACTGGCCCGAGTTCTTCCGGATGTGCGGCGAGGCGGTCGCATCGCAGCCCTGGCAGGTCGTCATGGCGTACGGGCCGGGCATGGACCGCGCCGCCATCGGCCCGCTCCCCGAAAATGTCGAGGCCCACCCGCACGTACCCCAGCTCGACGTACTGCGTCACGCCGACTCCTTCGTCACTCACGCCGGCATGGGCTCCACCATGGAGGCTCTGCTGCACGGCACTCCCATGGTGGCCGTACCGCAGACCCAGGAACAGACCGCCGTCGCCGAACGCATCGACGCTCTCGGCCTCGGCGTACGCCTGGACCGCGACCACCTGGACGCGGCCACACTGCGCACCGCCCTGACCCGCGTCATGACCGACGGCGGCATCCGGTCCCGGGTCGCCCGCATGCGGGACGAGGTGCGCGGGGCCGGGGGAGCGGCCGAAGCCGCCGACCGCATCGAGGCCCTGATGGCCGGCGCCGGGCCCGCGGCCACCACCGGGCCCGCGGCGACCACCGTCCGTACGGGCTGACCGGGCCCACCACCACAGCACCGCCACAACATCACCGCCACCACAGCACCGCGACCACGGTCCTCGCTCGGGACCGGAACGGAGAACTGATGCAGGGCAAACTCGTCCGGCTCGAACGCCCCGCCGACCAGGACTACGAGCTGATGGCACAGTGGTTCGGCCCCGACTCGGCCGCCGCCGTGATGGCCGCCACCGAAGGGGACGTGGTCACCGCCGAGGACTTCCGCAAGCTCGACCACACCGGCGGGCTGCGGCAGTTCGCGGTGCGCGACGGCGAGGACCGGACCGTGGGCGCCGTGCACTACAAGGCACAGGGCCCGGTCGGCGGCTATGTGCTCGGCGGCGCGATCGGCGACCCCGAACTGTGGCGCCGCGGCTTCGGCGCCGAGGCGTTCGACCTGCTCATCGACCACCTCTTCCACGCACGCAACGCCCACCGGGTGACGTTCACCACCGCGCTCTACAACAAGAACGTGATGCGCCTGGTGACCGGCGTCGGCTTCACCCTCGAAGGCATCCTGCGCGAGTACTTCTACCTCGACGGCCGCCACCACGACGGCGCCGTGTGGGGCCTGCTGCGGCACGAGTACTACGCGGCGGTCGAGGAACTCAAGCGCACCGACCCGACCTTCGTCCTCCCCGACACCATCCCCGAGGCCGACAAGGCCGAGGCACGCCGCCTGCTCGCCGAGTACATCACCAGCCCCACCGGCAAGACGTCGGCGGGCCTGCTGCTCGCCTCGGTCGCCGCGGCGGACGCTGCCGGAGCCTCGGTCACCGCGGCGGACGCTGCCGGGCAGCCCGCCGAACCGTCTGCCCAGCCGTGACCGCCACCCCTGGCCGCGGTCCGCGCTGGACGACCGTGGTCCTCTCGCCGCACTTCGACGACGCCGCGCTGTCCGTCGCCGGATACCTCGGCCGTACCGCCGGGCCCACCGCCGTGGTCACCGTCCACGGCGGCGCCCCGGCGGCGGGCCGGATCTCCTGGTGGGACGCGGGCTGCGGCTTCGCCACGCCGGAAGAGGCGTACCGCGCACGCCTGGCCGAGGACGCCCGGGCCTGCGCACTGCTCGGCGCCGAGCAGATGATCCTTCCGAACCCCGACAGTCCGTACCGTGAGGCGGGCGACCTGGCGGGGCTGGCCGACTTCCTGACCGCACTTCCCCCGCAGACCAGAGTGCTGGTCCCCCTCGGCACCAACCAGCCCGACCACACCGCCGTACGCGACCAGGCCCTCGCGGCGCTGGCCGGACGCCCCGGCCTGGCTCCGTACGTCTACGCGGACCTGCCCTACACCGGCGGCGTCCGCAAGTGGGGCACGGACGCGGCGGTCGAGCGGCTCGCCGGTTCCGACAAGTACGGCGGCGCCTACCGCGACCTGTCCGCCGCGTACGAGCTGCGCGTGGCCCACGACATCCGGCTGGACGAGCGCGAATGGGCGGCGAAACGGGCGGCGGTCCTGAGCTACACCTCGCAGCTGGCGCCGGTGGCGGTCGGCCACGGGCCGTTCCTGCGGCGGCCGGGCCCGCTCCAGGCAGAACTCATTTGGGAAGCGGTCCCCGCCACCCTCGACAACGGAGAAGGGAACCGTCATGCCGGGCAGCCCCCGCACATCGGTGTCGGCTGAACACTTCGACAAGGTCTACCGTTCCAAGCCCGACCCGTGGGGAACCCTCCACAAGCCGTACGAACAGGAGAAGTTCGCCGACACGGCGTCCCTGCTGCCCGCCGGACGCTTCCGCTCGGCCCTGGAGATCGGCTGCGGCGTCGGCGCCCTCACCCGGCTGCTGGCGCCGCACTGCGACCAGCTGCTGGCCACGGACTGCTCCGCCGCCGCGGTCGAACAAGCCCGGCAGCACTGCGCCGACCTGCCCCACCTCACCTTCGGTACCCTCCGCGTCCCCGGCGAACTGGACGCCAAGAGCCTCCCGGCCCACCTGGCGGACCCGCTGGACCTCATCGTGATGTCCGAGGTCGGTTACTACCTCTCGGGCCCCGACCTCGATCTGACCGCCGCGCGGATCGCCGCCCTGCTCCGGCCGGGCGGGCATGTACTGCTGGCGCACTGGGTCCATGACGAGCCCGGCACCGCGCCCGCCACGGAAGCCGCCGCGGAGATTGTGACCGGCCACGGGGTGCACAAGGTCTTCCGCGACCGGGCGGACCTGCGGCCGATCGAGGGCCGGACCTGCCACCGGCACGGCAACTCGTACCGCTTGGATCTTTTCCAACGGGTGATGTGAAGGGGGCACAGCCGCCTCACGGGGGGTGAGGCGGCTTCGGAAGCGGCACCGCACGCTGACGTGAAGGGGCGGCACAGCCGCCTCACGGGTGGGTGAGGCGGCTTCGGAAGCGGCGCCACACGCCCGTGCCACCTTCTCGCTGGCTACTTGATCTACTCGATCTCGACGCGTCCGCCGTGCCGCTCCGCGCTGTCACCGCGGGCCTTGCGGCCGTCCGTACCGTCCCCGGAGGCGCCCTCTCCAGTGGCGCCCAGGTTGCGCCGTACGGAATCCAGGATCGTCAGCCCCTGGCCCACCAGCCCGGCGGCGATCTCGCCGAGCCCGTCCGTACCGTTCAGCACGTTCACGTTCGCGCCGGAGAGACCGGCCGAAGCCTCCTTGACGATCTGCGGCAGCTGGTCGATCAGCATCCGGTCCAGCGCCACCCGGTCGTACGAGGCGGCCGCCTCCGCCTGGATCTTCATCCGCTCGGCCTCGGCCATGGCGAGCACCCGGATACGCTCCGCGTCCGCCTCGGCCGGCTTGACGACCTCCGCCACCAGCTGCTGCTGCCGCAACTGGGCCGCCCGCTCGGCAAGTTCGGTCTTCGCGTCCAGCACCTCCTGCTGCGCGTGCGCCTCCGCCAGCGGGCCCGCCTGCGCGGCCTGGGCCTGCGCGCGGTCCACCTCGGCGTTGTACTGCGCCTGTACGACGGCGGTCTGCCGCGCGTACTCGGCCTGCTTGCGCGCCGCCTCCTGCTCCGCCTCGGCCGCGGCCTGCGTCGCCTGCGCCTGCGCGATCTGCGCCTGCCGCTGGATCGCCGCCTTGTGCGGGGCCGACATGGCCTCGATGTAACCGGTGTCCCCGTCGTCGATCGACTGGATCTGCAACGAGTCCACGTGCAGCCCGATCTTCGCCATCTCGGCCTTGGAGGTGTCCAGCACCTCGGTGGCCAGCTTCTGCCGCTCGGTGACGATCTCCTCGACCGTCATCGACCCGATGATGGACCGCAGGTGCCCGGCGAAGATCCGGCCGGTCAGCACCGACATCTGGTCCTGGTCGGAGAGGAAGCGCTGACCGGCGTTGACGATGCTCTCGACGTCGTTGCCGACCTTGAACGCGATCACGGCACGTACCGTCAGCGCGATGCCCTGCCGCGTCACACAGGTCTCGACGACCTCCGACTCGCACATCGCCAGCGTCAAGAAGCGCGTCTTGCGGAAAATCGGCAACACGAATTTCCCGTGACCGGTCACGACACGGAACGGCGCACCCCCGAGCCCACGCCTGCCACCCGATATCAGCATCGCCTCGTCGGGGGCGGGAACGCGGTAACCGAACATCTTTCGTCGTCTCCTCAACCGGCGTCGCCGGCGTCACCGGCCAACGCGTCCAATGGATCGGCCCACTCGATCACATCGACCTGCCGGCCGCCCCGCGAGGTGACCACCAGGACGCGCGTCCCGCGGGCCAGCGGCTCGGCGGACCAGGCCAAAAACGTCTCCGTACCACCCCTGACCCGCACCAGAACCTCACCGGCCCCAGCCGCCCCCCGGGTCCCAAGCACCAACTCCCCGGCACACCCGACCACAGCCTCATCCGAAACCACCGAGACCGCCCCCTCCCCGTTCCCACGTCCTTCGACCTTAGCCCGGTGTGGGGTGCTCGCCCATGCTGATCGGGGGCGGGGGTGGGATCTTGACTTGATTCTGACTTTGGGGGTGGGGGGGGGAGGGTTGGGCATCCTGGGGCGATTTCGGGGGGTTTGGGGTGGGGGTGGGGGTTACCGGTGTCCGCTTCCGGTTGGCGGTGGCTCTCGCTAGCGCTGGTTACGTTCGAGGTCTCCGATAGCGCTTCGGATTACTGGTTATGCTCGCGGTTTCCGGCAGGGCTTTCGACCGCTGGTTACGTTCGCGGTCTTCGGCAGGGCTTCCGACCGCTGGTTACGTTCGCCGTTTTCGGTAGCGCTACCGCACACCGGTTACGCTCGCGGTCTCCGGCGACACTTCCGATCCCCGGTTGCGCTTTTGAGCAGCGGCAATTCGCCCGAGCAGCGGTCTCGCTTGGGCTGACCGGTAATGCCGCGCTCACCGTAGGCGGCTGTGCTTATCGGGAACGCGGCGTTCACCGTAGGCGGTTGTGCTCACCGGAAACACGGCGCTTACCGTGAACGGTTGGGCTCACCGTGAACGATTGCGCTCACCAGGAACGCGGCGTTCACCGGAAGCGCTTTGGCCCCCCGCCAGCCCGCTTACTGGGTACGGTTGGGCCCACCAGAAGCGCGCTCGCTGGGTTCTTTCGGGCCCACCGGCAAGGCTTCGATCACCGGAAGCGCTGGGGCCGTGCGGCAACGCCTCGCTCATCGGGCGGGGTTGGGACCGCCGACGCCCTCCGGCTTATCCCCCCAGCTCACCACCCCCCGGGCATCTCCCCTGACTCACCAGCCCCCGGCTCACCATCACCCCAGCCGCCACCTCTCAAAGAACCCCCGCACACCACGCCGTACCTCCGGAACCGACACCTCCGGCGCCACGCTGCCCACCAACCCCCTCCGAGCCTCATCCGTCATCAGCCCGGCAGCCTGCAACTGCGGCACCATCGCGGCGTAATCCGTGAACACCCAGTGCGCGGCGTCCGCGAACCGCCGCTGCCGCACACGTCCGCCCGAATGGGCTCGTACGGCCGACCAGGACCGCCGCAACTCCTCCCGCCCGGGGAACCCGTCCGTACCCACCAGGAGCAGCGGCCGATCCACCCCGTACCGAGCCACCGGCAACAGCTCTCCGGGCCGCCCGGACGCCCCCGGCGCTTGGTCGAGGAAGCCCTCCCAATTGACGGCCGCCCCGATACGCCGGTCCTCGTACATCGCCTGGGCCGCAGCGGTTCCGCCTGCCGAATGCCCGTACACCCCGACCCGCCGTAGATCCAGCGCCCGCCC